>DATEOJ010000376.1:0-14728 GCA_035274235.1 Pyrinomonadaceae bacterium | reverse complement strand
TGCATGGAACGGGCTTATGCTCTCGGCCTTCGCCGAGGCGGCAGCGGTTCTGGATAGTGAAGAGTATCTTTCAGTCGCTAAAAAGAATGCCGACTTTCTGTTGAATGAGTTGTCGGCTGAGGGTCGGCTGCTGCGTACGTGGAAAGAAGGTCGAGCAAAACTCAATGCCTATATCGAGGACTACGCAAACCTTGCTGACGGGTTGATCGAGTTGTATCGCACGTGCGGTGAGACTCGGTACCTCACCGAGGCGAAACGTCTCGCCGACCTTATGATCACCGAGTTCTGGGATGAGGAAGTCGGCGGGTTCTTCTTTACGTCCGGAGATCACGAGGAGTTGATCGTAAGGAACAAGGACTTCTACGACAATGCGACGCCTTCCGGAAACTCGACCGCGGCCGATGTCCTTCTAAAGCTGGCGAAATATTTCGGGGATGAACGGTACGAGCGCTTCGCGGTCACGGTGCTTCGTCTCGCAGCTCCACAGATCCAACGTCATCCGCAGGGTTTTGGTCGCGCGGTTTCTGCACTCGAGTTCCATCTATCTGAAGGAAAGGAGATCGTGGTTGTCGGTCCGAAAGGGAATGCGATGGAGCGTGAGGTCCTGAGCCGTTATCTGCCGACGGATGTGATGGCAATGAGTGAGGGAGCTGACGGATCTCTGCCTCTGCTTATGGACAGGGCAATGGTCGACGAGAAAACGACGGCATACGTTTGCGAGAACTTCGTCTGCCAGCGGCCGGTAACATCTGTTCCTGAACTGCTCGAGCTACTCGCCTCTAAATGAAAAAGGCGTCGTCCGAAGACGACGCCTCAAATTCTAAATAATCAAGCAGCCTTAATTATTTGTGGTTTGCGTTCGCGTTGCTGTTAGCAGCAGGTGCGTTAGCAGCCGGCTTGTTAGCAGCTGCGTTAGCAGCGGTCGAAGCTGCATTCGAAGCGGTGCTAGCAGCATTCGCCATCGTGTTAGCAGCAGTCTGAGCTGCATTAGCAGCAGCGTTAGCAGCGTTAGCAGCTGCGTTCATTGCGTTAGCAACCGTCTTGTTTGCGTTAGCAGTCGCGTTGTTGGCACCGCCATCACCGCAAGCCATACCCAGTGCGCCAAGGGCGAGCAGGGCTGAAAGTGCAATAACTTTTTTCATGTTTAAGTGAACTCTCCTGTCTTTCTCAAAGATTAAACTTACTATTTTTACTATCTACCGCCTATAAAGGCGGCATTGCCCCAGAACCGTTAAATTTTGGAACATTGGACAATATAGTCATCCAGACTACATTAGTCAACTGGAAAGTAGGCAAAAAACGACCCCTAATTGGATTATTTTCAAAGGTAAACGGGGCCTATAAGGACTGCAAAACGAAGAGGCACCGGTGATACGACCCGGTGCCCCAGAATTAGATAACGCCCCGATCCCCTACGGGCGGGTATTACGGTTTGAGTTAGCGTTCGCGTTCGCGTTCGAATTCGAACGGGTGTTTGAGTTCATGTTCGAACTCGAATTCATGTTGGTATTACTCATCGGCGAGCTGGGCGGTGCCATTGTCGGAACCGGAGTCGCCAGATTCGTGTTAGTACGATTCGCGTTGCTGTTGCTGTTACTAGCGTTATTCGACGTTGTGTCTCCGCAGCCAAAGCCGAGGGCACCGATCGCCAAAACCGTCGCTAATGCGATTTTATTCATAATACTTAAAGCTCTCCTGTCTTCTCTAGATTGTCGACGGTCGACAGACCGCCATGCTCCATTTGGATGTTTTGGAACAAGCGCCACTATATGAATCCGTCCGGGCCTCGTCAACTCAAATTCGAGGCACTTCCGACAATCATGCTGTTTATTTATTTGTACCGTAATCTGGATGACCAAACTGCCGGCTTTACACGAATCTGACCCAAACGATCTATTGACGGAAGCTCTCGCAAAGCGTTATCTTCTATAGGGCTTATTCCTCATTCCCGAGGAAATTCACCTGCCAGGCCTCTTCGCTTCAAATCCCTTCTTGTCATGAGAATTCCGTATCACGGTTCCAGAACTTCGAACAACGCGCTTAGCACTGCGCAGATAGTTCTCGGTCTTTTCGGCCTTCTCGCGCCGGTGCTGACATTTTTCCTGGCGGTGTCGGATTTGTCGGACACGTTGAAGTTCGTCGTACTCGTGGCTCTAGCGTCCGGGTATGCGAGTGTATGTCTCTGGTCGTTCAAGCGGTCGAGGGAAGCGTCAACGACACCCGAAACGTCTCACGAGTCCACATTGGAGGAGAACCTCGACGCGATCAGCGATGCGGCAGAGTTCTTTGGAGCATCGTTGAAACCAAGCGACCTTTTCCGACTCGTATCGAGTCGGGTCGCCCAGATCGTTCCGGTTTCCGGGTCAGCGCTTTTTGTTGAATCGCCGGTTGGCCACGCATTGGAGATCACGCAAGCGTCCGGATACAACGCGGACGAACTTCTTAAGTTATCCGTCGGACTCGACAGCGGACTCGCGGCCATGGCGTGGATCAGCGAAGAGGTCGAGGTCGATGCGGATCTCGCACTCGAATCAGCGGCGATCAGTGCGGATGCTCTCACGGGTGTTGTGTCGGCGGCGGCTGTTCCGCTCATCCATGACGGTCGAGTATTTGCGGTTTTGGTTTTGTACTCGGATAAGAGTTTCGATGCGATTCCGGATTGTCATTCGACGCTCGATGCGATTGGATCACGCCTCGCACCGTTGTTGATAAGCTCGATGTCTTTCGAGCGGACGACCTCGAACGCCTTGACGGACAAAGTCACAAGCTTGCCGAACGAGCGAGCGTTCTTCATGGTGTTGGAGAATCAACTCGCCGAGTCGTTACGCCATCGCGATGAACGTCCGCTAAGCATTTTGACGATCGACATAAAAAACTTCGCCGAGGTAAACCAAAGCTATGGCTTTGCCGCCGGCGATCGAATGTTAGTTTTTGCCGCAGAGCATCTCACGTCGCAGTTGCGAAAGATGGACTTTCTCGCACGGTCGAGCAACGACGAGTTCCTCCTCGTACTTCCTACCGCGTCTGAGAAATTTGCGACTGAGATAATGGATCGCATCAGCAACCATTTTGCCGGTAAGACATTTGCGATCTCGGAGACCGAGGAATTAAAAGTTTGGCTAAATTTCGGATGGGCGACCTTCTGGCGGGACGGCGAGACGGCCGATCAACTTCTACGGACCGCACGCGTTCGAAAACAACAAGCGAAGGCAGAGGAACCGTCAAAGGTGCTCTGGTTTCCGAAGGAGTACGTCAACTAAGTAAAAAGTAAAAAGTAAAAAGTAAAAAGCAGAAGTAAAAAGTAAAAAGTAAAAAGTAAAAGGTAAAAAGTAAAAGGTAAATAGTCGGGACGGGGCGGAGTCTGTTCCTACAATTTACTTTTTACTTTTTACTTTTTACTTAGACTATCGAGGTGTCCCAACCTTTTACTTTTTACCGTTTACTTCTACTATCGTGTGAATGGCGAGTATCACATTCTACGGCGGCGTCGGCACGGTTACCGGGTCTAAATATCTCCTCGACTTCGACGGCAAACGTGTGCTTGTCGACTGCGGTCTCTTTCAGGGATTGAAGGAGCTAAGAGAACGAAATTGGGAAGACCCGGCGTTCGCTCCGAGTTCTATCGATGCCGTCATTATCACGCACGCCCATATCGACCACACCGGTTGGCTTCCGCGTCTCGTCAAATTAGGCTTCAACGGACCCGTCTTTACGTCAAAAGCAACGGCTGATCTGCTGAAGATTCTTTTGCCGGATTCCGGACGCCTTCAGGAAGAGGACGCGGACTATCGCAACCGTCGTGAACTCACACGACATTCGCCGGCATTGCCGCTCTACGATGAAGCTGACGCACGGGCAGCTCTCGAACTTCTAAGACCTGTCGCGAATGACGGTCAGCCTGTCGACGTTATCGAATCTTGCAGGGCGAGCTTTCTCGTCGCGGGTCATATCATCGGGGCGAGTTTGGTTCTCGTGGAAATGTCGTCCGCGGCTTTCCCGGACACCAAAACGCGATTTCTTTTCTCGGGCGACCTGGGCCATTACGATCAACCGATCTTAAAGGACCCGGCATCTCCTCCGGAGTGCGATTATCTGATGGTCGAATCGACATACGGTAACCGTCTTCACGGCGACGTTTCGTCCGAGGACCAGATGGCCCGGATCATAAACGAAGGAGCCAAGCGAAACGCCCCGATCCTTATCCCGGCATTCGCAGTCGGACGCACTCAGGAAGTTCTTTACATGATCCGTCAGCTCGAGGATGAGAATCGAATCCCGAGTCTGCCGGTGATTGTCGACTCACCGATGGCCGCGCAGGCGACCCAGGTCTATAACCGTTGGCACGACGAACACGACGAGGAGTATGCGTCGATCCTAAGTAAGAATCGTCATCCGTTGCGGCCGCGATCTCTGACGACGGCGTCAACGCGTGAAGAGTCGAAAAGGCTAAACGACATGCGGGGGCCGCGGATCATCGTTTCCGCGTCGGGTATGTTGACCGGTGGTCGCGTGCTTCACCATGCCCTGCGCGTTCTTCCAAATGAAAACGCGACTATCGTGTTCGTTGGGTATCAGGCGGCCGGAACGATCGGCCGCCGGGTACAAGACGGGGAGAGGGAAGTTCGGATAATGAAGAACTGGGTACCTGTGCAGTGTCATGTGGAGAAGGTCGAGGGCTTTTCAGCACACGCTGACTGGAAGGCCGTTCTGCGTTGGCTCGAAGGGCTGCCGTCGGCACCCAAAACAGTTTTCACAACTCACGGCGAACCGGATGCCGCCGCCGCGATGGCCGAGCACATTCGTGAACGGTTCGGATGGAACGTTGTTGTTCCTAACTATCAACAACGGGTCGAACTCACTTAATGAACTATCAGGAATCGCGACCAACCTCCGACCTCTGCCAGATCGTGAAGTGCTACTGGGCGCTCGAATACGATAAGCAGCATGGATCGCAGCCTGAGTTGGTCCTTCCTGATGGATGTCCCGAGATCGTTTTCAATCTATCCGATAGATTCCTGCGCGTGCATTCCGACAGCGAAGAACGTCAACCCGGAACTCTGTTTGCGGGACAGATGAGTCGGAGCATCATGCTTCGACCGTCGGGCAGCGTCAAATTGTTTGGCGTTCGACTGCAGCCGGCCGGTGCCTCATCTCTCGTGAATTTTCCTGTTAGTGAAATCACGGACGCAATTGTTGGATTCGACGATGCGTGTGGACGCGAAGGCCGCGAGTTGGAAGAGAGATTGAACTTGGCAACGACGTTCGAAGAGCGCATCTGGATCTTCGAAGCCTGGGTTCGGACGAAACGTTCGCAGACCGTCAATCGCGATCAGCTGGCATCGGAGGCTTCGTTACTCATCGCCGAGGGACGAGGTTCGCACTCGATATCCACGATCGCGAATCGTATCGGAGTTTCGGAGCGGCGTTTGGAACGACACTTCAAGCACCGGATCGGTATCTCTCCGAAAACGTTTTCTCGAATAGTCCGGTTTCAGGCGGTTGTCCGATCGGTACAGAACGATATGACAGTTGATGTGCTCGAGACCGCGCTCGACCTCGGCTACTACGATCAGTCTCATCTCATCCGCGACTTCCGCGAGTTTTCAGGAATTACTCCACAGGCATTCTTTGAGCGTACGCACCAGATCTCCGATATCTTTACCGGCGCCGCGTGACGGATTTGTACAATACTGTCGGTCACAGTCCGCGTAAACTTCGATTGTGTTTTTGAGCGCGGGTACGAGTCTGCTCGCCGCATCTTTCTGAAAATGAATCTCCAGGAGTCGATGATGATCTCGAAGAAATTACTTGTCCTTGCGTGGCTTTGTTTCGGTGCGATCGGTTATTCGCAGTCGACAGATAAGCCGCAAGCCGATGCCAAAGTTGAAGACCTTTCGTGGATGGCCGGTTGTTGGGAGAGCAAAGACGCTGCCAAGCAGAGAAGTATTGTCGAACAGTGGATGGCACCCGATGGGGGAGCAATGCTCGGAATGTCGAGAACAGTCAAGGCCGGGAAAATGACGGGCTACGAATTCCTCCGTATCGTTCGCGACGATGTGTCGGTCAAGTATGTCTCGCGCCCCTCGCAGAATTCGAGCGACACCGACTTTCGGCTATTGAAACAATCGGTAAACGAGGTCATCTTCGAAAATCTGCAACACGACTTTCCTCAAAGAATCATCTATCGCCGCGATGGCGACAAACTCAACGCCCGCATCGAGGGTCCGTCCGGAGGCAAGACCATCGGTATCGACTTTCCTTACACTCGATCCCGGTGTGAATAGAATTACTCTCCTCAGCGCTCGAGTATCTAAATTCTGATAGTTCTGTACGGGCCAGTACCAACTGTCCTCTTTCATTCCTCCAAAATAAATAGTCGAAAGTGTTACCCGTGCGTTGCGATCTCGAGGTTCCCATCTTCGTGTTTGGTCGGGTGCTGATCGCACTCTGTCCCCAAGCAGCTGCGGTGAATAGGAGACGGTAAAACGACTCCGCGGATCAGTGGGATAAACGTACTCCGGTTGTCGCAGTGACGTGCTGCGAAATATGTTTTTTCAAAAAGGCGTGCTTCTGACTGTGGTGAGCCCGGCCTTTTTGTTGACGAACCTGGGAAATGACAAGGAGGAAAGAATGTCGCGAAATCTATTGGTTAAATGTTTATCTCTAGCCGCTCTGCTGGTCGTGCTTGGATTCTATACCGCCGGGGTTTTAGCACAAGGATTCGGACAGCGAGGAACCCAGCGAGGGATGCAGCGAGGAGCCCAGCGAGGAGAAAGGATCGTTATCTGCCATCACACCGGCAGCGGAAACTATCAGACGCTCGTAGTACCATCGGTCGCGTTGAGCGGTCACTTTGACGCTCAGGGGAATCCGCTGCACCAGGGAGATTATATTTCCACGGATGGAACCTGCGGAACGGTCGGCCCAACGCCAACGCCGAGCGGCAGCCCCGGAGGGGATCCCGATCCTGTGCCGGAGCCGATTACTGTCCTGCTGTTTGGTGCAGGCATTGCCGGGGTTGGATATGTCGCTCGCAAGGCCCGCGGTAAGCGTAGTAAGGAAGTTGAATGACGTACTACTGCTTCAAGTCGATAAAACACTGAATCACAGGTGTTCTAATTACGCCGTTAGAACACCTCGACTTTTTTACCATCAAGCAGTGAAGGTTTGAGCGCCGATCAGTGAACTCCCAATTCTCCTGGTAACTTAATTCGTCTCGTGTCGGGGGTAATGACCGGGGTTACTTTTTTGCTCCCCGGATGGCCGTTAGGTCTCTCTGAGCACGGACGACGATCCCGATCGGTGGGGTTATGTGAGTAACGAAACGATCTTTGAAAAATTAAAAAAGGGATTGTAAATACGGGTCATCTGCCGGTTGCGGTAGTACCTCGTTTCAACGAAGCGAATCTCGGGAATCTGCTTGCTCCTGAGTTAAAGTGAAGTCGGATTGATACTTGGGTGGCCCGGTGTGCTGAAACGTCAACGGACGCATGAGCCAATTACGTTACCCTATGTAAAACATTAAACAACAATAGCTTAATCAGTTGGCTGATCTTAATTAATCTATCAAAAAAATGCTTGCATTGTTTATATAAAGTATGTAAATTGGCGGACAAGTTAGAAAACTAAGCGAACGGTTCGTCGGTCGATTCAGGAAGAATAGGAGACGGGTTTTTCAGTTAACGTAGCCGCCCCCTATATTTCAAGTTCGGTCGATTTGTCGGTCGCTCTTCACCCTAAGAAGTCCAACTGAATACTAGCTAGGTGACGCAACTCCCACCAGCAGGGGGGTAAGTCGTTGGTCGTTGCGGGCAGAGCGCCGGGCAGCAAAGAGTTCCCACAGACTCGTTTGCGGCTAAGGAATAGCGTCGTCTTTTATGGGCGACCATTTAATATGAAGGAGTAAAGAGATGTTGCAGAAATTGTTAATAAAAAGTTTGGTTGTTAGCGGACTGCTGGTAATGATCGGATTCTATGCCGTGTCCGTCGCGGTGGCTGATGAACCCACCAGAATATTTATTTGTCACGTGACCCCCAGCGGGAACATTGAGTTGCTCGAGGTGCCGCCCCAAGCAGCGGCGGGCCACTTTGACGCTGCGGGAAACCCGCTGCACGCTGGTGATCACTATGCGATCAACGGACAGTGCAACGGGCCCGTCTCGACCCCAACTCCGACCCCGGGAGATGATCCCGATCCGACGCCGGAGCCGATTTCCGTACTCCTGTTTGGCGCCGGTGTTGCCGGTGTTGGATACGTGGTTCGTAAGGTTCGCGGCAAGGGTCAGGAAACCGGCGAATAGTTGAACTCGACGCATGTCGTCACAAAGCACTGAATGCAGGTGTTCTAATACTCACATTAGAACACCTTTGCTTTGTCGACAGGTAAAGTCTCCTTATGCAGCAAGTAGTATTCGATCGCTCGGTAGTTTGGAAGCCGATCGCTGTTGGGCTGGCCATCGTATTTCTCTATTCCGCCGTTTTACCAAAGCTCTTTCGAGATTGGTGGTTGGACGAGAATTACTCGCATGGTCTATTGATGCCGTTTGTGCTCGCCTACATCCTCTGGAGTGAGCGAGCGAGCCTGCAGCAGGCGTTACGGGATCCGCGTCCGGTGGTTGGCTTTACTGTGATTCTTGCGGCAGTCGGTCTCTTACTGTTTGGCACGCTGGGATCCGAACTGTTTACGCAGAGGGTATCTCTGGTAGTTCTGCTTGCGGGTGTCACGATCTACTTCTTCGGGTTTTTGGTTCTCCGACACGTGCTTGTCCCGCTTCTCCTGCTCCTGCTCTCTATCCCAATTCCCCAAGTAATCTTTAATAACATTGCCATGCCTCTGCAGTCGATCGCGTCGAGGATCGCCGGGTATGGCCTGACAGCCTTCGGACTAGACGTCGCGCGAAAGGGTAACGTCATCGAACTCATTCCCTTGGGGGCAACTCAGGTCGTTGGTCTCGAGGTTGTAGAGGCGTGCAGTGGGATTCGTTCGCTGATGAGCCTTGTCGCTCTGGCCGTGATACTGGTTTATCTTACTCGCCGTGAGAACCTAAACGGGAATGGCGGATTCTTTTCGTTCGTAAAGGATCCGGACTTTATCCGCGGAATATTGCTGGTTTTGTCTGCGGTCCCAATTGCCTTGATAACAAATTCAACGCGAGTGACCTTAACCGGTATCTTTACCTACTACTGGAATCGTCAGGGGTCGACCGGAGTATTACACGATGCTCTCGGATGGGTGACGTTCTTCTCGGGGCTTGTCCTCCTCGTTATTTTCAGCGAGATTCTTCGGCATCTATTTGCTCGGTGGAATACATCCGATGTCCCGGGTCTTAAAGAGTTATCTTCCAGACTGACCGGAGGTGGGGTTCGGACTTTAGCTACTGTTGTAGTAATTGTCGTGCTTGTGATCGGCGGACTATTTATCAATTGGTTCGCGCACCGGGCCGAACTTCCGCCCGAACGCCGTCCGCTCGTAGAGATGCCTCGGAAAATTGGTGAGTGGTGGAGACTTTACGACGACGATCGCCGATTCTCTCCTGAAACGGAAGAGATACTAAAATCGAGCGATTACATCATGCGCAACTACTGGACGCTTTTAGGCAGGAGGGCGAATCTATACGTCGGCTATTACGAATCGCAACGTACCGGATCGACCTACCATAGCCCTCAAAGCTGTTTGCCCGGTGGCGGCTGGCAGATGCGGGATGGGAAGCGATTGTGGTTTAAGACCGACGCCGGACGAACGATCCAGGTAAATCGCTATATCGTCGAAAGAGCCGGCAAACGCGAGGTAATGATCTACTGGTATCAGGGTAGGGGACGGGTTGATGCTAGTGAATACACCGACAAACTCTACAAGATCTACGACAGTATTTTCCGTCGGCGATCAGACGGAGCTATGGTTCGGATCATGACGCCGATATTTGACGGAGACGAAACGGGCGCGCAGGCCGATGCCGATGCTTTCGACCTTGCGGTCACCGTTGCCGACGCATTACCGCCCTACGTTCCCGACTAATATGGAGAAGGATCGCAATTAAGTATTTATTAGGACGCCTCGCACTCCACGCCGAAGCGTCCTTCCAGAGGTTAGAGCCATGAGTGTGAACTTTAGACAACGGTCGCTGGGCGATTATTTCGCGATCATCAAGAGAAGGAAGTGGAACATAATTTTGCCTACTGTCTCGTTGATGGTCGCATTCTGGTGGGTTGCGTCGGGGCTTCCGGACGTTTATGAATCCACAACCTTACTAACGATCAAGACCCCGGAAATATCCGAAAAGGTCGCCCCCTCGCTGTCGGACTACAACATTTCCGAAAGGGTCCAGTCACTAGGCCAGAACATTCTTAGCCGAACTTCTCTTGAACCGCTTGTCGCGAAGCACGACCTGTATCCCGAAATGCGCCAGGCGGGGTTTTCGATGGAAGAGGTACTGGTGAGGATGAGCAAGAACATCACCGTTGAAACTTTAAAGACAGATAATGAGACGGTCGCCGGTTTAAGGGTCAGCTATCGCGGTGAGAGTCCGGCGAAAGCTCAAAACGTTACGATGGATTTAGCGAGTAAATACATTCTGGCCCAGAACATCGAAGCTACCCAGAACGCGGAGACGACGAAGGAGTTTGTAGACAATCAACTCGCCCAGGCGAAGGCTCAGTTGGACATTCTCGAAAAACAGCGAATCGAGATCATGACGCAGAATATCGACACACTTCCGGAGTCAGCGGGCGGATTGATAGCTCAACTTGAAGGAGCGAGAAAACGAGAGGAGACAATAGGCAAGGACCGCGAGGTCTTGATGACCGAGAAAGGGCGATTGCTCGATAGCATTCGAGCTCTTAATAGCCAGGCGCGAATTGTCGGAGACTTCAACAGCGCCGAATCGAGAGAGGCAATTGACGAAGCGGCGCGGGTAGAAGATACGCCCGCATATGGTCAGCTGATTCAGCGGCGGGCGGAGCTCACGTCTAGACATGAGAGTCTAAAAAAGCAGTATCGCGATAAGCATCCGGATGTGATCCAGGCCGAGGCGGATATTGCTGCAATTAACGCCGAACTCGCAAGTCTTTCCAAGAATGCTGATCAGCGAGTCAAGCAGGCGAATCAATCTTTGGCGCGCAAAGCCGAGATTCAGAGGCGGAGTTTGGATTTGGAGCGGGGAAAAGCGGAAAGCCAAATAGCTTTGATCGATACCCAGTTGTCCAATAAGGACCAGGAGTCTAGTCAGAACTCAGCCACGATCGCCGCGATCGAGGCACGAATCAATACGATTCCAAACGTGCGCGTTGCCCTCGAGGGCCTTAATAATCAGTACCAATCTGCGAAGATCAATTACGACGACCTCTTAAAAAAATTCAATGCTGCGCAAGGGCAGTTCACGAAAGAATTTAATCTGCAGGGTGAAACGATCAGGATAGTGGATCCCGCAAATTTACCGCAGTCTCCTGCTAACAAAGTTAGGCGGCCCTTCTTTGTTGCGGTAGGAGCTTTGCTTGGCCTGGCTCTTGGCTTACTCATCGGCGCCCCTTTCGAGATCAGGCGGCTAACGACGATTCAGGGGCTGGAGGATGTAAAGCACTACACGCAACTGAAAGTGTTGGCATCTATCCCGCCCCTCTATCCTGACGAAGTGGTCCGTCGGCAAAAGCGTTGGTCCCGACTCACATTTGTCGGCGCGACGGTTGCGTCGTTTGCGGCGATACCGTTGGTAATACTGATCCTTGAAGTGACGCACGTGTTGGAGAGGTTGAATTAGTGCTCAAGTAAGCATAGAGAAAAAGCTATGTACAAAGATTATTACGGACTTATCGAGTACCCGTTCAACCTGACACCGGATCCGAAGTTTCTTGTCACGAGTTCGAACTACAAGGAACTCCTCGCGGGACTTTACTACGGAATCCAGATGGCCCGCGGGCTGATGGTTCTTACGGGCGAAGTAGGAACCGGTAAGACCACCGCGATGCGCTGGGTTATCAGAAGATTGGATACAGGTGTGCTTGCGAGCTATATCTTCAACCCTCATCTTTCCATTGAAGAGTTTTACCACTACATCACCGGCATGCTCGGAGTTAAGCAGTGGTCGAACAAATCGGAGTTGCTGTCCCAGTTTGGAGAGTTGCTTGACCACCGGCATCAACGTGGATTGCGAACTATTCTGATCGTCGACGAAGCTCACGAACTTTCGGACGAAGTGCTCGAAGAGATTCGTTTGCTTCTGAACTTCGAGTCGGATAATGCAAAACATCTACAAGTTGTTCTGGTCGGACAGCCCGAACTTACGGAACGCCTTCGCCAGCCAAACTTAAGACAGCTGAAGCAGAGGGTCGCGTTCCGGTGCAAGTTACCCGTGCTGGCAGGCGTTGAAGAGGTGCGGCATTACATTATCGAGCGACTGAAGATCGCCGGAGCGGTCGACACCGATTTGTTTACCGATTCCGCGGTGGAGTTTATTTTCCAATGTTCGGGCGGCATTCCGCGACAGATAAATAATCTTTGTGACAATGCTCTGCTCTATGCATTTTCGAGCGATACCCGAACTATCGACCGTCGCATCGTAGAAGAAGTGGCAGCTAGTTTGGATATGCTACCGGACCAGAGTTTGATGATCGGGGCCGAGACATCGCTCGATCTTGCACCAAAGTCACGGGTCCTTACAGAGAAAGGCCGGGGAGAGCTGATCTCTCCGGACGACGATATTAGCAATATTTCGGAGCGTGATTTCGGAGGTCTTCCACTAGACAGAAAGCATGATGCGTAGGCGTCTAAACTTTCCGATGTGAAGACGCGCAATGGCGTACAAATGAGATTTCTAAAGGCGCTGCAAAAGAATGATGAAGAGCCCCGGTTGAAGCCCCAGAAGGTGGCTGCGGTCGAGAATCGGGTAGCGTCGTTAGACGCCAAGATGCCGGATCTTTCGGATCCGCAGGTGGCTTTCGGGAAGGTCGCGGTCGATATTCAGAGCCGCGACGCAGTTAAAAGTGCCTCTAACGGGACTCATGATCTCCTGGGCGACAACAAATCAAACCGGACCGTCCACGAGTATCGGCAGATCGATGTTCATCCGGAAAGGGTGAATCCTTGTCTCGTGTCGATCACGGAGCCAAATTCATCTTCTTCGGAAGAATACAGAAATGTTCGAACGGCGATTCTGCAGAAAGGGAAGCGGCGGCGACTTAGCTCGATCGTTGTCACGAGCGTGGCACCCGGCGAAGGGAAATCGGTGACAGCGATGAATCTCGCCTGGCTTTTGGCGCAGTCGGAAGGCATCAAGACCATACTTATCGATTGCGATCTCAGACTGCCGAGCCTGGCTGGTTACGTCGGGATCGAACCCAAGCCAGGTCTCTCCGAAGTGTTGGACGGGGAATCAAGTTTGTCAGATTCGATCGTGCAATTGAATCCAAGCGGACTCTTTCTGCTTCCGGGCGGTAGAGCTCGACGTGACGTTGCGGAGTTATTAACGGGACCCACTTTTGCGAAATTGATGGATGAAGTGATCGGGATGTTCGATTACGTGATCGTCGATGCTCCACCGATAGGTGTGTTTACCGATGCGAAAATATTAGTCCATAGCTTGGACGCGACATTGATGGTGATCCGACGTAATTTCACGCACTACAAGGCACTAGGCCGGATAATGGAAGATTTACCGGCGGATCGACTCCTTGGAGCAGTGATGAACGACTCGGACGAACCCCTGATCGAGGGGGAGTACTATGACTATCGATATTAGAATCTCTCACGCCCCCCTGATCGGTTCACCCGACTGACTGAGACTTTTAGCAAATGGTCTGACAGGACCTTGCAACTCAATGAGCGTTAAATCGCATACAAGGACCATCTTCCTGATGGCTGCCGATGTTCTGGCTGTCTTCGCGGGAATCCTCGCCGCCTTGGCTTTACGACTAGGTGTCGATGGAGCCGCGTCTCAGCTGGATGAACATATGGGCTGGACCAAGATCGCATTCGCATCAACCGTATGGGTGGTCGGTATGTACTTCCATGACCTATATGACTACGAGGTTATAAGCGGGCGCGAAGAGATGTTGTTGCGCCTGATTCAGTCGGTCGGATTATCGTGGGTCGCCCTGTTGATCATTTACTCGTTTGTCCCATCGCTTGAGTTGGGCCGGGGGACCGCTCTTTACGCGATCGCGATCACGTTGTGCTTTCTGTTGATTATTCGCTTGTTAGTTCAAATGTGGCTGGGTCACCCCGATTTTGGGGAGAAGATTCTCGTCGTGGGGAGCGGCAGGGGCGTGACGGACATGGTGAATGCCGCACAGGCCCGAAGCGCCGCCGGATACAGGATCATAGGTTTTCTCAGCGACAGTTCAACTAACGGCGCTATGTCGAGCGTGTCTACAAATGGTCATGCTCATTCCATCTCGACTAACGGCAACGCTCATGAAGTAAAAAACCTGGGCAAGTTCGATGACCTGGAATATGTCGTGAATAACTCTAGAATAGACCGGGTTGTGGTCGGTATGGCAGAACGTCGGGGAGCTCTTCCGACTGACGCGCTGTTACGGCTCCGACTTAGCGGTGATGTGGTCATCGACGAATGCTCGTCGTTCTATGAACGCATTTGCGGAAAGGTTCACCTCGATATGGTTCGCCCATCGTGGCTCATTTTCTCGCAGCATTCGCGCAACACGCAGCTTAAGACGTTTTTTCGAGACCTTGTGCACAGATTGCTTGCACTTGTTGGGTTGGTCTTGACCCTTCCGC
>DATEOJ010000375.1:0-9474 GCA_035274235.1 Pyrinomonadaceae bacterium | reverse complement strand
AAGCTGCTGCCCATATCCGGCAAGCATCTTGCGACGGGCAGCTCCATGCTGTCCCGGCGGGTTGGTTCCGCGTTTCTCGATCGCACATGAGGGCTTGAAACAACGATCGCCCTTAAGGAATAACTTTCCACCTTCGCGGCGGCACAACCGGCACACCGCATCTCTATATCTAGCCATTTATTGCCTCCGAGAGGCGATTTTGGATTTTAGAGTTTGGATTTTGGATTTCGTTGATCCAAACCTCCTGACCCAAATTCAAAATCGACTCAAATTATCGGAAAAGTTTACAGACGACTCGTCGCCCTTCATCCTTTCGATTTCTAAAACCTGCGGACTGCGGCTTCGCAATCCAAAATCCAAAATCTAAAATCCAAAATTCTCAGACGCGTCGGCGTTTTGGCGGACGGCATCCGTTGTGCGGGATCGGCGTAGTATCGCGGATCGATGTCACACGAATACCTGCCTGAGCAACCGCACGGATCGCAGACTCGCGACCGCCACCCGGTCCTTTCACACGAACCTCAACTTCACGCATACCCGCTTCGGCAGCCTTGCGAGCCGCTTCGCCGGCGGCCTGCTGAGCAGCGAACGGAGTCCCCTTTCGCGAACCGCGGAAGCCGCGAGCACCTGAAGACGATTGAGCAACGAGGTTGCCTTGCGTATCGGTGATCGAGATCAATGTGTTATTGAAGGAAGCGGAAATGTGAACGATCCCGGTCGGAATATTCTTTCGCTCTTTCTTCTTAAAAGTTTTCTTCTTTGTCCCAGCTGCTGGTTTTGCCATGTCTTTTGTTCGTTGATCGTCGATCGTTGATCGTTGTCGTCATCGTTATCCATTCGCACAACGATCCACGATCAACCATCCCATTACTTCTTGCCCGGTGCCTTCTTCTTAGCAACCGCAGCCTTACGCGGGCCCTTTCGTGTGCGTGCGTTCGTCGATGTGCGCTGGCCGCGAACCGGCAAGCTGCGACGATGGCGAAGTCCGCGATAGCAGCCGATGTCCATCAAACGCTTGATGTCCATCTGGACACGCTTACGGAGGTCGCCCTCGACATCACCTTGCGTATCGAGAATCGCACGGATCTTATTGAGTTCGTCCTCACTAAGATCGCGGATCTTCGCGTCGATGCTTACTGCCGCTTCTTCGAGCACAGCAGTCGCGCGCGACTTGCCCACGCCGTAAATGTACGTCAAACCAATCTGTGCCCGTTTGTTGGGCGGTAAATCAACTCCTGCTACGCGAGCCATATTTCTCCATTTTGGATTTTTGATTTTGGATTTTGGATTCGACTGGATTCCTCCAATCCAAAATCCAAAATCTAAAATCTAAAATCAGTCTATCCTTGCCTCTGTTTGTGCTTTGGATTGTCGCAAATCACGCGCACAACTCCCTTCCTGTGAATGATCTTGCACTTATCGCAAATCTTTTTTACTGACGGTCTTACCTTCATAATCTTTCCAGCCTCTTACTTATAGCGATATGTGATCCTTCCTCGTTTTAGGTCGTAGGGCGAAAGCTCTACCAGAACCTTGTCACCGGGCAGGATGCGGATAAAATTCTTTCGCATCTTGCCAGAGATGTGCGCCAGAACCTCATGTTCGTTCCCATCGATCGAAACCTTGAACAAAGCGTTCGGGAGGGTTTCGAGGACGGTCGCCGTCACCTCTATCGCTTCTTCCTTAGACATATGTCTAGAGACCAACTCGCTGACTAGTTGGACAAACTGTAAATACTAGCGGCTCAAGCAAAAAAACTCAAGTTAAGCGGCAGCATTTTGCGATTTTGACTCGTTTAGTCGCTTTTTCTGGTCTTTCGTTAATGTCAGGATCTCTGGTCCGTCCTGCGTGACGGCGAGAGTGTGCTCGGCATGAGCCGATAGCTTTCCATCGACCGTAACAACGGTCCATTTATCTTCGAGCGTCAGTGTTTCAGGGCTTCCCAAGTTGAGCATTGGCTCAATTGCAAAGCAATAGCCGGCGCGAATCTTCTCTCGAGTACCCTGGCGCCCGTGGTTAGGGATCTGGGGTGCCTCGTGCATCGAGCGGCCAATTCCATGACCCGTGTAATCCCGGACGATACCGTAACCAAACTTCTCCGCGTGCTCCTGGATCGCCCAACCGATATCTCCGACCCGCTTGTTCGGCCAGCACTGGGCGATGCCAAGTTCGAGACACTCCTCAGTGGTGCGAATCAGGTGAGCTGCCTCGTCACTGATCTTCCCGACCGGCACGGTCATCGCGGTGTCACCTACAAAGCCGTCGAGCGTACAAGCCATATCGAGCGAAATAATGTCGCCCTCGTTCAGAGGCTTGTCCGTGGAGAATCCATGGACGATCGCGTCATTAGGCGACGCACAAATCGCGTACGGAAAAGGAACCATGCCGCGGGGCTTGTAGCCGATAAATGTCGGGATCGAACCCGCATCGCGCATCATCTTCTCGGCCGTCGCATTCAGCTCGAGCGTTGTCACACCAGGTGCGACCATCCCACGTAAAGCCTCACGCACCTCGGCGATCAGCTCGCCGACAGCACGCATCTTATCGAGGTCTTTTTGTGATTTTGCGATGATCATTCTCTTTCCAAATAGTAGCTTCGTTGTCCGGCTCAGTATCTCTCCAAACTTTGAGCCTGCCATACGCTAAACCAATTTCGCGAGCTCCGAATAGATCTGCTCGACGTCGCCCGTTCCATCAACCTTTTCGAGACGACCGGACTGTTCGTAATACTCGATCAGCGGCTTTGTCTGTTCGTCGTAGGTTGCCAGCCGCGTCGATACGCTTTCTTCGTTGTCGTCCGCACGATGCGTCAACTGAACATCCGCATGAACGTCGCAGACGTTGTCGCTCTTCGGCGGCTTCGAATAAACGTTATAGATCTCACCGCAAGCCGGGCATGACCGTCTACCGGTCAAACGTTTCATCAGTTCATCTCGCGGCACGTCGACTTCGATCGCCTGGATCTCAAAACCTTGCTCCCTCGCGAGATCCTCAAGCTGCTTTGCTTGAACCGCCGTCCTTGGATAGCCGTCGAGAATGTAGCCGTTGCTGCAATCGTCGCGTGACGTGCGATCCTGAACGATCTTATAAGTGATATCGTCCGAGATGAGCTTGCCCGACGTCATGATCTCCTGGACCTCACGTGCCAGGGGGGTGTCGAGCGTTTTCATCTCGCGGAACATGTCGCCCGTCGAGATCTGCGGAATTCCGCGTCGCTCTTGAAGCAAACGAGCCTGGGTTCCCTTTCCCGCTCCGGGTGCTCCGATCAATACGATTATCTTTCCCATTAAATCCTTAAGCCACAGAGGACACAGAGAAGACCGAGATAGCTATCTCAAAGTCTCTGTGTCCTCTGTGGCAAAAAAGTCTTAAGCTCTTCGGCCTCTCAAACGCGAACCCGCTCCGAGGAATCCCTCGTAGTTTCGCATTACAAGCTGAGCCTCGATCTGTGCGACAGTATCCATCGCAACGCCGACAAGAATGAGAAGCGACGTACCACCGAAGTAGAACTGGTATCCCAAACCCGTCGGGATCCAGCTAAGGCCCGGCGTCGACGTAAAGAACGCGTCCAAAGTGTCGCCGACAAACGGCAGACGTCCGACACGGAAACCGCTGAGCAGTATCTGCGGAACGAATGCGACAAACGCGAGGTAGATCGCTCCGACCGTAGTCAGTCGCGTCAGGATCCCGTTCAGGTACTCGGCAGTCGGAGCTCCCGGACGAATACCCGCGATAAAGCCGCCGTGCTTGCGGAGGTTGTCGGACACTTCGTCAGTGTTGAAGACGATCGTTATGTAAAAGAACGTGAACAGTACGATCAGCGACAAGAAAACGAGTTCGTAATACGGGTCGCCGCCGTGGAACTGTTGGAAGAACACATGGATCTTGGCCCAGGCCGAGGTCGTGTCACCCTGCTCCGGCGGAAAGGCCGAGAACAAAGTCTGCGGCATCGCCAAGACCGAAGATGCAAAGATCACCGGGATAACACCGCCCATGTTGATCTTGAGCGGAAGACTCGTTTCCTGACCGCGGAACGTTTGGTTTCCGACTCGACGGCTCGCGTATGTAATAGCGATCTTGCGACGCGCCGACTCGACATACACGACCAAAGCGATCAAAGCGATCATTACAACGATCAGGAAGATCACGCCGAGTGTCTGCATTGCGTCACCCGCGCGAACGCGTTCGCTAACCTGCAGGACCGCACGCGGCAATCCGATGACGATACCCGCGAAGATCAAAAGCGAGATTCCGTTTCCGACCCCGCGCTCCGTGATCTGCTCACCGAGCCACATCACGAAGATCGTACCGGTCGTGAGCGTTACAACGATCATCGCCGTCGCCCACCAAGTCTCCTGAATGATGCCGTTGCGGCTAAGCCACGTCGCGACGAAGAAGGTTTGGACCGAGCAAAGAATCACGGTCAGATACCGTGTCCACTGATTCATCTTCTGGCGCCCGACCTCGCCCTCTTCCTGGATCTTTTTCATCGCAGGCGAAAGGACGGGCATGAGCTGCATGATGATCGACGCCGTAATGTACGGAGTCACACCCAGTGCAAAGACAGAGATCGTTCGGAAGTTTCCGCCCGAGAAAAGGTCGAGAACGCCAAGAAGTGTACCCGCTACTTCACCCCACACCTGTTCAAGGCGCGCCTTATTGATGCCCGGAGCCGTCACATGGGCGCCGAGACGGTAGACCGCTAGGAGGCCAAGCGTAAAAAGAATACGCGTGCGCAGTTCCGGAACCTTGAACATGTTCTGGACTGCGTTGAGGAATTTCTCCATATGAGTGTTGGTTGTCCGTTAATCGTTGTTCGTTGTTCGTCGTTCTTCCAACGATCAACCATCAATCATCGACGAACTAAGCTGCCGCTTCGGCCGCTTTCTTGATCTCCGTGACGGAACCGCCGGCTTTCTCGATCTTGTCTTTCGCGGTCTTCGTGAACCGATGTGCCGAGATATTAAGAGCCTTCGACACGTCTCCGTTTCCGAGGATCACCAGATCGTGCTTTGCCTTTTTGATCAGGCCGCGTTCGTGGAGGATCTCCGGAGTAACATCGTCACCCGAATTAAAGTTCGACTCGATCTTCGCGAGACTGATCTCGATCCACTGCTTTTTGAAGATGTTGGTAAAACCACGCTTCGGCAGACGACGCTGCAAAGGCATCTGGCCGCCTTCAAAGCCAGGACGGCTGCTGTAACCGGAACGCGACTTCTGACCCTTATGGCCACGACCCGACGTCTTTCCAAGTCCCGATCCGGGACCGCGTCCAACACGCTTTTTCTTGTGCGTGGAGCCTTTCGCCGGCTTCAAATTATTTAACGATAGTGCCATATCTTTGTTCGTGGCTCGTTGATCGTTGTCCGTTGCATCAGGCGTCTTCACGACGAGCAACGAACGAAGAACAACGAACTAGTCTACGATCCTCAACAGGTGCGGAACCTTCGCAACAATACCGCGCATCGACGGGGTATCCTCGCGCGTAACCTTCTGGTTAAGCTTTGTGATGCCGAGGCTCTTAACGATGTCTTTCTGCTTCTTAGCGTAGCCGATCGAGCTGCGATAGTACTGGATCGTGATGCTCCCGCCTTTATTTTCCGTTTTCTTTGCCATCTTTCTATTTCGGATTGCGGATCGCGGATTGCGGATTTTTCCTTCCGCTCCGAATTCGCAACATCAATAAGGATTCGAACGCGAACGAAATCCGCGATCCGCAATCCAAATCCGCAATTACGTGAGTTCCTCAACCTGCTTGCCGCGAAGTCGTGCAACCTCGAGCGGATCTTTCATCCGCATCAGACCGTTGAACGTCGCGCGAACGACATTGTGATTATTCGTGGATCCGAGGATCTTCGTCCGGACATTGTGAACACCCAATGACTGAAGCACGGCACGAACCGCACCACCAGCGATAACGCCGGTACCTTCAGCTGCCGGTTTCAGAAGAACTCGTCCCGCACCATACTCACCGATCAGTTCGTGTGGCAGGGTGCCGTCGATAAGCGGCACACGGATCAGGTTATTCTTCGCGGCCTCGACCGCTTTCTTGATCGCGTTCGGAACTTCCTTCGCCTTACCCGTGCCGAATCCGACATGTCCCGACTCGTCACCGATGACTACGAGCGCCGCAAACGACATGTTCTTACCGCCCTTAACGACTTTCGTCACGCGGTTGATCGAGATCAACTGGTCTTTCAGAATCAGGCCGTTCGGCGAAACTCTCTGTTTTGTCTTAATTGCCATTGTCTTCCTTCTTCGGCTTGTCGCCCGCTTCGTCCTTGTTCAGTCCCGCTTCACGTGTGGCATCAAGCAATGCTTTGACCCGTCCGTGATAAACGTATCCACCGCGATCGAAAACAACGCGTGATACGCCGGCCGCCTGAGCACGCTCAGCGATCGTCTTACCGATCTGCTGGGCCGCGGCAATATTTCCGCCGGCTGCGACTCCGAGACCTTTCTCCACCGTCGATGCCGACGCGAGCGTACGGCCAGAGTCGTCATCGATCACCTGAGCCGAGATGTGGTTCAGGCTGCGGAACACCGCGAGACGCGGACGCTCTGCAGAACCGCGAACTTTCTTTCGAATGCGGCTGTGCACGCCCTTGCGAATAACTTCTTTATTCTTCGTTGCCATATTTCAATTTTGGATTTTGGATTTCGGATTTTGGATTGGCCAGGATGCCGCATGGCAATCCAGAATCCAGAATCTAAAATCTAAAATCAGGCTACTTACCAGTTTTGCCTGGCTTCAACTTGTAAAACTTGTCAGCGTAACGAATGCCTTTGCCTTTGTAAGCGTCCGGCTTTCTAAGACGATTCAACTCGGCGGCGACCTGACCAAGCTTCTGCTTGTCGATACCGCTAAGCGTGATCGTCAGCTGATACTGGTTAATGCTCGCCTTCGTATTAACACGCTCAGCCTTCGCTTCGATGCCTTCCGGCAACGCGTACTCGATTGGGTGCGAGTAGCCGAGCGAGAATAGGATCTTCCTGCCCTGCACATCAGCTTTGTATCCGACGCCGACGACATCCATCTTCTTCTCGAAGCCTTCCGTCACACCGACGACGGCACTATTCGCAAGTGCCCGTGCCAGACCGTGAAACGCTTTGTAGCTGTCATCAGCACGTTCAGCGACGAGTGATCCGTCTTCCTGCTTGAACTTCACGCCGGCCGGAACCGGGGTACTAAGCGTTCCCTTCGGTCCTTTGACCTCGAGTTGCGAATCGCCGATCGTCACAGTGACGCCGTTCGGGATCGTAATCGGTTTCTTTCCTACTCGTGACATAACTTTTGATTTTGGATTTTCGATTTTGGATTCTGGATTGAGGAGTTAGCCGCACGACCAATCCAAAATCCGAAATCCAAAATCCAAAATCGACTAGTAAACCTCTGCCAAAATCTCTCCGCCGACGTTCTCGTTACGAGCTTTCTTACCGCTCATCAAGCCGCGCGATGTAGAGACGATGTTGATACCGTAACCACCAAGGACCTTCGGGATCTCGCCGGCACCGACGTAAACTCGACGGCCGGGACGCGAGACACGCGACAGGTGAGTGATCGACGACGCGCCCTTTGCGTCGTAACGCAGGAAGATGCGTATCACGTACTTCGGCACTTCGCCTTTGGTCGTGAAGCTGTTGATGTAGCCTTCTTCCTTCAGGATTCTCGCGACTTCCAGTTTCAGTTTCGAACCGGGTATGTCCACACGCGGATGATTCGCAGCGATCGCGTTGCGAATTCGTGTAAGCATGTCGGCTATTGGATCTGTCATTACTTTTCTACTCCGTCAAAGTGATTGCGGATTTGGGATTGCGGATTGCGGATTCCGTCACCGCTAACCGATCTTCGTCCGTTTTCAAATCTTCCAACCTTCAGACTGTCCGATTGCTTTCCGGCTGCGAAAAAATCCGCAATCCGCAATCCCCAATCCGCAATTGGATCACCAGCTCGATTTAACAACTCCCGGGATCTGCCCCTGAAGTGCGAGGTCGCGAAGAGCGATACGCGATACACCGAACTTGCGAAGGTAACCGCGAGTTCTCCCGGACTGCGAGCAACGGTTGCGAACCCGGATCGGGCTGCCGTCACGCGGCATTTTCTGCAACTGGACCACCGCAGCATCGACCTCTTCAGGCGTCGACTTCGGGCTATTAATGATCTTCTTCGCGGCCGCACGACGCTCATGCCAGAGTGCCGCCGTACGTCTACGCTTTTCGTTCTTAACTACTTTGCTGATCTTTGCCATCTCTTTATGTTTCTAGTTCCTAGTTTCGCGTTTCTGGTTCGTCTGGTTTCAGGTCCTAACTAGAAACCAGAAACTTTGAACCAGGAACTTTCGGCTACTGCCGGAACGGCATTCCCAATGCCTTCAGGAGCGACCGTGCCTGGTCGTCGTTCTCTGCGGTCGTGACGATCGAGATGTTCATACCTCGCGTCTTGTCCACCTTGTTGAAGTCGATCTCCGGGAAGATCAACTGCTCGCGAATACCAAGCGTGTAATTCCCGCGTCCGTCGAACGCTTTGCCAGAGATACCACGGAAGTCGCGGACACGCGGAAGTGCGACCGAGATCAAACGATCAAGAAACTCATACATGCGGTCGCCGCGGAGGGTAACCATCGTTCCGATCGCCATTCCCTGTCGAAGCTTGAACGCCGCGATCGACTTCTTCGCTTTTGTGATGACCGGCTTCTGTCCGGTGATCGACTTCAGTTCGTCGGCGGCAACGTCGAGGATCTTCGCGTTTGCACTTGCTTCACCAAGCCCCATGTTCACGATGACCTTCTGGATCTTCGGAACCGCCATCGGGTTCTTGATATCGAATTCTTTTGCGAGCGCCGGAGCGATCTCTTTCTTATATTTTTCTTTTAATCTAGCCATTGTTTGATTCACCTCGTCTGGGACCCGGCCACCCGGCCGTTACCAAACTCAAACCTATTCTTCCGTATTGGGTTCCTTATCCTTCTTCGGCTCCTTCTTGCCGAAAACATTCGCGACCGGAATTTCTTTTCCGCTTTTCGCGACACGGACCTTCTTGCCATCACGGATCTCGATCTTCACACGCGTCGGCTTACCGGTATCGGGGTCGATCAGAGCGATGTTCGAGACATCGATCCACGCTTCCTGTTCCCGGATACCGCCTTCGCGATTCAACTGCGGGACCGGCTTCTGGTGACGCTTGACGAGCGCCGCACCTTCGACCTTAACGCGTCCGTTACGAGCATCGACCGCGATGACCTTTCCGCGATACGGAGTGCGTTTACCGGCGCTGTCGTAACGAGCGTATTCTTTGCCCGCGATAAACACGACCTGGTCGCCACGCTTGATCTTGCTGTTTACTGTGCCTGTCTTAATCGTTTTCATTTCTCTTAAAACCTATAGGACCTATGGGACCTATAGGACCTATAGGTCCTATATGACTTCGGGTGCCAGCGATACGATCTTCATGAAATTCTTCTCACGAAGCTCACG
>DATEOJ010000374.1:0-7217 GCA_035274235.1 Pyrinomonadaceae bacterium | reverse complement strand
TGTGCCATCGTCTCATGTGAGTAAATTATCCGTCATGATTACGTCGATCGTCTACGCGCAGGCACGCTCCCGACTTTGTGACCTCGCAAGCGCTATACTAACTCCTCACTCACTTTCTATGAAGCGCTGTCCGGAATGTCTTCGGGACTATTACGACGAAACATTGCGATTCTGTCTTGACGACGGATCGGCTTTGCTCGACGGCCCTTCGACGGGTGATCATGCGACGGCTATTCTTAACGCGGAGATCGCGGGGATAGCGGAGCAGACAAAAATACTGCCTCCGCGGTCTCTGAGGACTCTGCGTTTAGAAACCGACCAAGATACTAACAGCATCGCCGTCCTCCCGTTCGCCAACATTAGCGCCGACGATGAGAACGAGTATTTCTGTGACGGCCTCGCCGAGGAACTTCTCAACGCGCTTTCGAAGATCGACGAGCTTAAGGTCGCGGCGCGGACATCGGCGTTTTCGTTTAAGGGGAAGAACGCGCGGGTTAGTGAGATCGGGGAGAAGCTCGGCGTTAAGAATGTTCTTGAGGGCAGCGTGAGGAAGGCGGGGAATCGTCTGCGGATCTCGGTGCAGCTTGTGAACGCGGCGGACGGATTTCATCTTTGGTCGGAGCAGTACGATCGCGAGTTCAAAGACATCTTCGATCTGCAGGACGAGATCACGTTGTCGGTCGTCGAAGCATTGAAGGTAACGCTGCTCGGCCATGCACGCAGCATCGTGCTGAAGCGCTACACCGACAATGCCGAAGCATACGAACTGTTCCTTAAGGGTCGTTACTATCATTTCAAATACACAGTCGATGGCTGGAAGCGGGCGATCGAGTTCTTTAAGAAAGCGACAGAGATCGATTCGGATTACGCACCGGCCTACGCTGCGATGACATCGTCGTGGGGATTTCTCTGGTTCTTTGGTTTGGTTTCCACCGACTCCGTGATCGAGCCAATGCGAGCCGCGACAACAAAGGCACTCGCGATCGACGACGGCCTCGCTGAAGCCCACCTCTCATCCGCGATCTTAAATTTTTTCCACGACCGCGAGTGGCGGAAGGCGGAAGACGATTTCAAGCGTGCTATCGAACTCGATCCGCGACACGCCGAGGCGATCTCTTTCTATTCGATGTTCCTCGCGTTTGAAGAACGCCTCGACGAAGCCATCGATATGGCGAAGCTTTCAGTTGCGATCGATCCGCTCTCGCCGCTCATCAACATGAACGCCGGTTGGACCTACTTTACCGCCGGGCTTATGGATGAAGCGCGAGAGCAGGTCGTGAAGATGATCGAGATCGAGCCGGAGTTCTACGGTGCATATTGGCTGAGCGGGGCGATCTACCTGACGGAAGGGAAGTATGAAGACGCGATCGACGCGTTGAAAAAAGGCGTCTCGCTCGGTGGTCATCAAACGCTTCTCGCTGATCTCGGTTCGGCGTATGGTTTGGCCGGCAGGCGAGACGACGCCGAAGCGGTGCTCAACGAACTCCTTGAGATTCGCGAACGCGATTACGTGTCGGCGATCTGCCTGTCGCGAGTCTATTCGCGACTCGGCGACAACGACAAAGCGGTCGAGTGGCTCGAGAAGGCGTTCGACGAAGACAATGGCGAGATGCTTTTCTTCAAAGGCGAGATCGAAGGCGCCGCTCCCAGCGATCCCCTGCTAATCCTCGGAGACGATCTCCGCGTGAGCGCAATTTTCGAGAAGATGAACCTCCCAAAGGAAAACAGATGACGGAAGAAGCCGGAATTCGGGAAGCGATCGATCACTATTCTGACGGGATGAAGAACGCCCGGGTTGAGTCACTCAAGAAGGCGTTCCACGATTTGGCGATACTGTGCGGGTACATCGACGACCAGATGATCGCCGCACCGATCCAGGGGTTGTACGACTGGGTCGAAGCGAATGGCGTTCCCGATGGTTATACGTGCACGGTACTCGGTATCGAGGTGACCGGTCGAGTTGCAACGGCGAAAGTTCGCGAAACAGATATGCACGGAGATGTCATCGATCACTTTCATCTACTGAAGGACGGTGAGCGCTGGTGGGTCGTAAGTAAGATCTGGGACAGCGAACGGTAAGAGCGGTACGCGGCATGCCGCTGTTTTCACAACAGGCCCTCCGGTGGTAGAGCCTTTCGAGGTGCCCCCATATACGAGCAAGGCCACGTCTCGGCCGCGTAGCGGACAGATGCCTTTAGCCGTGGGTGGAGCGCTTCGCGGAGCCCACGGTAAACGGAACACAAGGGAACGTTGCCGCGTCAGGGGCAAGTGCACCCACCGAGATTCATCCCATGATGTCGAACGTATCGTGTTTACCGCCGCGAGTGCTGATGTGCACGTACCGCTAACGCGGCACCGTCGCGTTTTTGGCCCCGTACCGTGGGCTCCGCGAAACGCTCCACCCACGGCTAAACGCACGCGACCGCTACGCGGCCGGTTGGTAGTATCCATGCGGGGTTGATCGTGTCTATGTATGGGGGCTTCAGGCTCCGTGTAGCGACAAATTCAAGCTCGCTCACTATGCGACCGCGGGCACGTATACGCCCATGATTTGAGGTCATCAGAGATCTTTCACCTACCTACCATCCGTTGGAGGCTTTTTGGATATCTATCTCCGACCACGTCAATTTCCGCAAACGTCGTATCGATTGCCCGGAGATCATCGGTCGTAAGCTCGATCTCAGCAGCCGCGACATTTTCCTTCAGACGTTCCACCTTGGTAGTGCCGGGGATCGGAACGATCCATGGCTTTTGTGCGAGCAGCCATGCGAGCGCGATCTGGGCGGGTGTCGCATTCTTTGTGCTCGCGCCTCTTTCTAGCAAGGTCACCAGGGCCTGATTCCCGTGTCGAGCTTCGGGCGTAAAGCGGGGAAGCGTGTTTCGAAAGTCTGTGCCCGAAAAGACGGTGTTCTCATCCATCTTGCCCGTCAGGAAGCCTCGCCCCAGCGGGCTGAACGGAACGAGACCTATACCGAGTTCCTCCAGCACTGGCAGGATCTCCGCCTCTACATCTCGCGTCCAGAGTGAGTATTCGCTCTGCAGCGCCGTGACCGGCTGGACCGCGTGTGCGCGACGAATCGTCTCAACCCCGGCTTCCGACAAGCCGAAGTGTTTGACCTTCCCTTCGTCGATCAACTCCTTCACGGCTCCGGCGACATCCTCGATCGGCACATTTGGATCGACACGATGCTGGTAGAAAAGATCTATCCGGTCCGTCCGGAGTCGCTTGAGCGATCCTTCTGCGACCTCCCTGATATGAGCCGGACGGCCGTCGAGGGCGGACCACTTCTCGCTACCTTCCACCCCTATTTTGAAACCGAACTTCGTCGCAATCACGACATCGTCGCGAAACGGCTCCAACGCTTCGCCGACAATCTCTTCGTTTGTGAACGGGCCGTAAGCTTCAGCCGTATCAAAAAGCGTGACGCCCTCCTCCACGGCCGAGCGGATGAGAGCGATCGCGTCGTCCTTCTCGACTCCCGGCCCATAAGCGAAGTTCAGACCCATGCATCCGAACCCGATCGCCGATACTTCCAAACCGCTACTTCCTAAATTTCGTTTTTGCATGATCACTCCTTGCCGCTGGTTTTGATTCTCGGGTCACCGCCTCCGCGACCCGGAACGCCGCTGGAGGCGTGAGCGAGATTGTTTTGTATGCCCCATCTTAACGCTTTCAAAAGCTGAAAGACACAAAAATACTTGCGATCGGCGGGGATGTGTTGCATTGTTCCGGATCCGGTGCCCGTCCGCACTGAATGGTAGACTGAATCCATGCATGCACTCATATTCGACCTAGATGGCACGCTGATCGACACTGTCTACGCACACGTATTCTCGTGGCAACGCGCGTTTGAGGAAGCCGGGATGGCGATCGACGGCTGGAGAATTCACCGGCGGATAGGAATGAGCGGCGGATTGTTCGCACGCGCTGTTGCACGAGAGATCGGGCGCAAACTCACTCAGGAAGAAACAGAGTCGCTCCAACATCGTCACGGCGAACTCTTCATGCAGATCTCGCCGGAACGCAGACCGTTGCACGGTGCGATCGAACTCCTTCGATTTCTAAAAGACAACAACGTAAAGTACGGCATCGCGACATCTGGTCGCAGACCCGAGATCGATAAGTCGCTCGAAGCTCTGGGGGTTCCCGACGATGTTGTTGTCGTCGATCGAGGCATCGTCGTTCGAGCGAAACCTGCACCCGATCTCTTTCTCGCGTGTCAGCAGCGGATGGGTGTGTCGCCGCTCGAGTGTTATGTGGTTGGAGATGCGGTCTGGGATATTCTCGCCGCGCGTAGGGCGGGTATGTTGAGCGTCGGACTTTTGAGCGGCGGTTATGGCGAGGCCGAATTAACGAGTGCCGGTGCGTATCGCGTCTATCGGGATCCGTCGGAACTGCTTTCGGCGCTGGATGAGTTGGGTGTGTTGGATTAAACGGGCTTTCCTGTTCCTCGTGTGTTCATCCGGCGTCAAGCCTTGCAGAGACCGCACTCCTAGAGCCTTCGCAAAAGTCTGGAATCAATCCCATTCCGAAGTGCTACTATAAACCTACCCTAGCAAAGTCTGTCGGTTGAGAGTGTGGACATTGGAACGCGGAGACGTCTTCAAGGCTTGGGGTAAAATTTTGAGCGGCGAGTATCCGACGCTCTCTATCGAAATAACTCGCGAGTGTCCGTTGCGGTGTCCCGGATGCTACGCGTACGAGCCTGAACATCTTCAAGGCACTGGCCTACGACAACTATCCGATTATAAAGGCGACGATCTCATCGATCGCATTCTTGCCCTCGTCGATCAATACAAGCCACTTCATCTTTCGATCGTCGGCGGTGAACCGCTCGTCAGATTTCGCGAGCTCGATATTCTTCTTCCCCAACTAAGCGAACGCGGTGTCGCAGTCCAACTTGTGACAAGCGCGGTGCGCGAGATACCAAAATGCTGGAGCAGGATCGAGCGGCTTTATATCGTCGTGTCGATCGACGGTCTTCAGCCCGAACACGATGCGCGTCGCAAGCCCGCGACGTATGAACGGGTTCTTCGCAATATTCGAGACCAGTGCATAACGGTGCACTGTACGGTGACAGCACAGACTGCGGTACGGGATGGTTACTATGCGGAGTTCGTGAATTTCTGGTCGAACCAGCCCGAAGTCAAACAGATCTGGATGAGCCTGTTCACTCCTCAGTTCGGAGCCCATGATGCGGAAATACTCTCGCCGGAGATTCGCGAGCGAGTGATCGACGAATTCATCGATCTTCGCACTACTTTTCCGAAGCTCGTATTTCCCGACGGTGTCGCCGAAGGCTATCGTCATCCTCCCTCGTCGCCGGACGAATGCATATTTGCGCGGACGACGCTTAACTTAACGGCGGATCTCGAGCGTCGGGTTGTGCCTTGTCAGTTTGGCGGAACGCCGGATTGTTCTCAATGCGGATGCATGGCGTCGGCAGGAATCGCCGCGGTCGGCAGGTATAAACTCTTCAACGTCGTTCCGCTTCGTACTTTGTACGACATCTCCGATCGGATCGGTCGTCGCGTCGCCGGTCGGAGTTGATCATTGTGTGAGGATCTCGTTGGATTTCAAGTCTGGTTGATTTCTTCTCCGCAGATTTCAAATTTGAAATTTCACCCAAATCCCAAATCCCAAATCCCAAATCCCAATTCCCAAATCCCAAATCCCAAATCCCAAATCCCAAATCCCACTGCTTCCCAGTTTTCATGTATTTATAACTTCCTCGCGGTAGGTGTATAAAGATATAAGCCTGGAGGAACAAGTATGGAACAAATTACGCGTAGGGAACTTCTTGCTGGCGCGCTCGCGTCGGGCGCTGTCGCGATTACATCCCACGGCTCGGGGTATCAGTCTGACGCGATGGCTTTTGGCGGCAAGCATCAGCCAAAGCCGTTACCGTTCGACGCGACAAAGCTCACCGGTATTTCTGAAAAACTTATTCGCTCGCATCACGAGAACAATTACACCGGTGCGGTAAAAGCCCTGAACGCGGTGGAGCAACGCCTCGCTGCGATGACACGCGACAAAGAATTGCCGGCCTATGTGTACGGCGATCTCAAGCGCGAAGAGTTGATACGAACTGGGTCCGTTGTACTGCATGAAAAGTACTTCGCGAATCTTGGCGGTAATGGAAAGGCAGATGGAAATGCACTAAAGATGATCCAGCGTTGGTTCGGTAACTACGAAACGTGGGAAGCCGAATTTAAGAAGACTGGAAACGCTCTTGGTGGAGGTTCGGGCTGGACGATACTCGGTTTCAACCTTCACACAAAGGAACTTCACAACTACTGGGCATCCGATCACGCGCACAACGCACCGATGAGCGTGCCGATCCTGGTCCTCGACATGTACGAGCATGCATATCACATGGACTATGGCGCGGCCGCCGCGAAGTACGTCGATGCGTTTATGCAAAACGTGAATTGGGAAGAGGTGAATCGAAGGGTGGAGGCGGTGGAGAAGCTCGGCATGTAAACAGTCGTTCTACTTACTTGCCGGCCGAGCGACTTTGCCATGACTCTTGTCGCGTTCAGCTCTGGCTTCGGTCGAACGTTATTTCTGTCGGATCTTCATGCCCTTCTGCGCTCGACTCAGGAGTCCCGCTGCAATTTCGTTCCACTTCGCTTCGGCCTTGCCGCCTTTGTTCACATCGACAGCCATCAGACCGAGCGGTGACATGTCTTCCATATAGATGACCATCAACTCGTTGCGCCGATCGGGAAGAATAAAATGCAAAAGCCGCTGCGTGATCATGTCATCGCTGGCTAGCTTGAATCCCTTACTTTCGATAAAGGCCCGACCACGAGCGCCATCACCGTCGGGGCGTCCTGGAGTGGCCTTCAAATTTCGGGCCCATGAGTCGGCAATGAAATCGAGGCCGTCGATATTCACGGTCTTAGTGCCTTTGTAGTCGTATGTTTTTGTGTTCGATGGTAAATAGCCTTCGAACTGTATCCAGTACAAACGCTTCACGCGACCGTCTTTGTCAGCGTCGACGAAGAAATGCTGCTCCGCGTTCGCGACGTCGTACAAGACGAATTTATGACCGCCGATGTATTTGAAGTCCTTGCCAAACTCGAGATCGACGGCGGGTGTCGATTTTGACCTAAGGACATGACCCTTTGCTTCACGGAGAGCTTCATCGGTCTGGCAAGACACGACGATCGATAAAAAGAGAACAATCAAGAAAGCGGCAATGGTGTTTAGC
>DATEOJ010000373.1:0-5761 GCA_035274235.1 Pyrinomonadaceae bacterium | reverse complement strand
TCGCCCCCGATTCCTTCGGGCGTTATTGTTTCGCCGACAAGGGCCTTTAACTCTTCCGCCTTTTTTGGAAACCCGATCTGCGGGTCGCGGTCGGTTATGCGGCCGATCGCGAATTTAATTACGTCGAGTGAGAGTTCAACGACGTCTATATCGATATTGTGCATTTGTAAAAGGTCCGCATGACAAGATTCACGCCCTTGAAATGAGATTCACATGATGGGCCGCCATCTTAAGTGTCGTGCGTCACAGATCCGACCTACTTCTTCTTCGGAATAGAGTCACCGAGGTTTACCCGCGGACGGATGACCTTCTTTGTCCGAAGGACGAGGTCCGGACGAATCAGGTCCATTGAGATCTTGTTCGGCGAGCCATCAGCCGACTCTTCGGGATAAAACCCGACGACGTACATTTTCTTGAGTTCGTCCATGATCGTCTGGAACTGCGGGGTGAAATCCTTTCCGTCCGCCACCAGCAGTTTGCCGCCGGTATAAGCGGCCATGTCCGCGAGCCTCCCGACCGGGGTTTTCAGCACTAGATCCGCGAGCGACGATTGACCGCTCCTAAACCACGGCTGCATCGTCGGGTAAAAAATAGGGTAGACGACCGTGTCACCCTCTATCAGTTCATCGAGCATCCGCGGCGTTAGTGTTGGGTTGATCTCACCCGCGTCGGTCAAAAGGATGATCGCCTTTCTTCCCTTGATACCCGCGAACTCCTGCTGAATCACCCGGAGAACCGCTTCGTCCATCAACGCGGTCCCGCCCGAGATCCCCATAATGGATTTGATCTCCGATGCAAGCCGCTTCTTATCCGAAGTGAACGCCTGTCGAACCTTTACCTTCTCTCCAAAGGTGACGAGCATGCACTGATCGTCCGGCCCCAGTTGGGTGACATACTCCTTCGCCCCTTTCTTGATACCGTCCAGGACGGCGGTGACGCTGCCAGTGATGTCCAGCACGATCGCGACCGACAGCGGCATTTCGGAGTCGGAGAAATACACGATCTCCTTCGGATTTCCCGCTGACGTTATCTTAAAGTCTTCACGTTTAAGTCCGGGAACGTGTCTGCCCGTCCTATCGCTGACGATCACAGGGACATTCGCCAGGATCGTACTCACCTTGATCGGCGTGTCTTCTTCAGCCTGAGCGTTTACCAGTGACGCCAGCGCCAGGAAAACGATCAGCATCGAGGTTGTTCTCATTGCTATTTAGTGGATCAAATTCTCGAGGAGAGCAACTAACCCGCGTTGACGAACTGGACGAATGATAGCCTCATGATCTCGGTTTGCCTAGGTACGAGATCGTCGAATCCGGCTCAAAAGACGTAGAACTAAAAAGCCGAGTTGGGTTATGCTACTGTCGTTTCATACCAACGCGATTCCAAGGCACTCGGTATAACCCTTGAGCACCATTTGTTCCAAGCTCTATCTTCTCGCGTCACGAACCGCCATCTGTGCGACGCTGATACTGGTCGCGGTTTGGTGCGCATCTGCTCAAACGGCGTCGAATCCAACGAAGAACGTCCTCGTACTCTTTGACGAACACACCGGCCTGCCCGGCCTTTCGACTATCGACAAGAGCATTCGTTCAACACTCGACGGCAACCACCGTTCGTTCGGCAGCGTCGTGATGATCGACGACCCGGCCCCTTGGGTATCGTACAAATGGTACATCGTCGGAACGATTGCGGCACTCGTCGTCCAAGCGCTGCTTGTTGCCGGAATGCTATTCCTACGTATGCGACGTAGGCAGGCACAGGCTGAAAATCAGCGTCTCACTGGTCGCCTTGGCGACATCGTCTCAAACGTTCCCGGCATCGTCTGGGAAACGCGGACCGACCCCGTCACCAAGCAGCGAAAGACGACCTTCATCAGCGACTACGTGCAGCGGATGCTTGGATACACACCCGATGAGTGGTTGAAGCAGCCACCCGGTTTTGGATTCAGGATAGTCGAGGAAGAAGATCGGCCCCGGGCGATGAAGGAGAGTGAAGACGTCGTTACTACCGGCAAGGAAACGGTGAGCGAGTTTCGTTGGCGAACAAAGGACGGTCGGATCAAATGGGTAGAAAACTATCTGAGCCCGCTCGTCGACGATAAAGGCGCGATTGTGGGTTTGCGCGGAGTCGCTCTGGACATTACCGGCCGCAAGCTTGCCGAAGAGGCCGCTCAGCAAACCGAGGAACGAAACACGGCGATCGTCACCGCGATCCCCGATCTGATGTTTGTCCAAACTCGCGAGGGTGTTTATCTGGACTACCACGTGAACAGTTTGGAACAGCTACTTTTTCCACCAGAACAATTCCTCGGGAAAAAGATGACTGACGTACTCCCGCCAGATCTCGGCAGGGAGTTTGCGGAGGCTTTCGAGCAAGCTTACGAAACCAACGAGCCGCAGGTGGTCGAATACTCGCTCGAACTCCACGGCGAAAAGAGATGGTATGAAGCGAGGATCGTTCGAGCCGGTGAAAAAGTGCTCAGCGTTGTTCGTGAGATCACGGAACGCAAGAATGCTGAGGATGCGGTTGTGGAGAGTGAGCGTCGGCTATTGAGAGCCCAGCAGGCAGCACGTCTCGGAACCTGGGAATGGGACGTGGCGACCGGCGAGTCTGTGTGGTCGGAGATGATCTGGGAATTGCTGGGTCTGGAAAAAGACGACGGGTTCGCCTCGCTTGATCGATTTGCGGAATTTATTCACCCTGCGGATCGCGAACCCGTTTTGAGTAGCGTAAACGAGGCGCTCGCTAGGGGGGACGAGGAGTTTTATGACGAATTCCGGATCGTGCGGAGCGACGGAAAGATCCTATGGATTGCTTCGAAGGGTGTGTTCATACGATCCAATGACGGGCACCCCGAACGCATGCTCGGCGTCAACATGGACATCACGGAGCGCAAAATTGCCGAGGAGTCTATCCGCGAGAGCGAAGAGCGATTCCGTACCATGGCTGAAAATGCACCGGTCATGATCTGGATCTCCAATGAAGATCAAGCGACCACGTACATAAACAAGCAGTGGCTCGAACTCACGGGCAGCACGCTAGACGAAGAGCTCGGTTTGGGATGGACGAGACATGTTCATCCCGATGATATCGCCGTCGCGGTTGACGTGGGCACCGAGAAGTTTAAGAGCAGAAGTCCGTTCAAGCTCGAGTTTCGCATTCGGCGAGCCGACGGAGAATACTGTTGGGTCTTGTCATCGGGGACGCCGCGGTTCGGTCCCGAGGGCGAATTCCTCGGTTATATCGGGACTGCAATCGACATCACCGAGCGAAAGAAGTCCGAGAAAGAGATTCAAGAGGCGCACGATGAGCTCAGCAAACTCAAGAACCAGTTGGAAGCCGAGAACATTTACCTCCAGGAAGAACTCCAGCAGGATCAGGCGTTCGGCGATATCGTCGGGCAAAGCTCGGCGATCAAGTACGTGCTCTACAAAGTGAGTCAGGTCGCCCCGCTCGACTCGACCGTCCTGATCATGGGCGAGACCGGAACCGGCAAGGAGTTAGTCGCCCGCGCGATACACGACGCGAGTCCGCGCAAGGATCGTCCGCTTATTAAAGTAAATTGCGCCGCGCTTTCTCCGACGTTGATCGAGAGCGAACTCTTTGGTCATGAGAAAGGTGCGTTCACCGGTGCGGGTGCAAGGAAACTCGGACGTTTCGAACTTGCAAACACCGGTACGCTCTTGCTCGATGAGATCGGCGAGCTGCCTCTCGACTTACAGAGCAAGCTTCTTCGCGTTCTCCAGGAAGGTGAGTTCGAACGCGTCGGAAGCGGAACCACTATCAAAGCGGATGTGCGGGTGATCGCTCTCACGAACCGCGATCTGAGAAAAGAAGTAGAGAAAGGAAAGTTTCGAGAGGATCTGTGGTATCGGCTGAATGTCTTTCCCATCACCACACCGCCGCTTCGAGATCGGCGGGATGACATTCCCCTCCTGACCGAACATTTTGCGAGAACGCTCGGTCGGAAGTTTGGTAAGGAGGTGACCGCTGTTTCCCCGGACACAATGAAGGCCCTCAGTTCCTACTCGTGGCCCGGCAACGTGCGCGAACTCGCGAACGTGATCGAGCGAGCCGTGATCAACCTCCGCGGTTCGGTGCTAAAGGTCCAGGAGGAGTTTTCGGTTCGCGAGGCCGAAATGTTAACGGCCTCCGTTAAGACACTTGAGGACATGGAGCGTGACTATATTGTCCGGGTGCTCGAAGACCTTCACTGGCGGATCGACGGTCCGCGCGGTGCGGCGCGGATCCTTGGTATTAATCCGAGCACGCTCCGAACACGCATGACGAAACTCGGCATTCAAAAGCCGAACGGGAAGGGCCCGGACACCAACGGCTCTGTTTAGTAGCGTTTACCTGCCCCCTCTTGCATGGACATGAAATCCGTGGGATTCCGCGAAATTTGCGGAATCCCACGGATTGCAAACCTAACCATATTCCGTCACCTTCCCCTATTCGACACCTAACTGACTCTGTTTCTGCGGTTTAACTACCCCGCGGCAAATCACGGCTTCTGAGGCACACGCCTTGCGAAATGATTCGCGGCAAACCAGCTACCGGTGCATCCGGGTAAACCCAGACTTAATGCCCCAAACTCAGATGGAAACGTATGAAACCCCCGGTGGAATTATCAGCGCCGCCCGAATTACCGCGCGACCGGAGAAGAGGAAAGAACTCTTCATGACCATCACTTCCCTTTTGGACCAAATACGTCAGCAAGCAGGTTGTCGCGGTTACAGGTTCTATGGCGAAGCAAGCTCAGAGGATTCCTTTATGCTCATCGGCGAGTGGGAAACACGAAACGATTGGGACCGTCATATGCATTCGGAACACTTTGCAGTACTACTCGGTTCGCTCGAACTCCTTAGTGCCGAGAAGCGGCCGAATTTTAGACTTTTATCCCAGATGGACCCGACGGGTTTGTGACCGTGAGTGTCGATACGCGATCAGTTAGATCGTGCTAGCTATGATTCAGTTGAACAACTCAACTAGCAAGTTTCGTGCGACCGACGCCGTCAGTGATGCGGCGCTTCGCGAGGTTGCTGTCCGCCTTATCACTGCCCAGGAAGAAGAACGGAGCCGGATGGCCCGCGAGATTCACGACGATCTTGGACAGAAGCTCGCGTTGCTCTCTCTTGAACTGGGACAGCTCGGACAACAGATCGACGCTTCGGGGGCCGTGCAGACACAGTTCCAAAATCTTCAGAACCAGATCGAAGAGATATCGACGGACGTACACCGTCTTGCTTACAAGCTTCATCCGGCAAAGCTCGATCACATTGGCCTCGTCGCCGCGATAAGAGGCCTGGCTTACGAACTGACGGCGACCGGAAAGCTCCGAGTCGAATTTCATCGCAGGGGAGCTTTTAGCAAGCTCCCGAAAGAGCTGACGCTATGCCTGTTCCGGATCGCCCAAGAGGCTTTGCGAAACTCCTTGGTACATAGCGGAACCGCATCGGCACGCGTCTTTCTGATTAATACGGGTAACGAGGTACGGCTGTCGGTCTCGGACGATGGTTGTGGATTCGATATCAACGCGGACGAGCACGGATTGGGTCTTACGAGCATGCGTGAAAGGGCGACGATCGTCGGAGGAACGATCATGATTCGCTCGGTACCTGCATCGGGTACTGTCGTCGAAGTTGCGGTCCCGTTGGACGGGATCAGATTTGTCTCCTGAGTTGATTCCTCCTAGAACGAACCAAGGGTGGTCAAACCGGCAGGTGCCGCGGCTAACGGAAAGTGTCTGACCCGGCCGACACGG
>DATEOJ010000372.1:0-2534 GCA_035274235.1 Pyrinomonadaceae bacterium | reverse complement strand
TTTTCGAGTAACGCACGTTTGCATTCACGCTTCCCCGAAAGATCGTCGCTGTTGAAATTCGCCGCGAGTTCAAGATCGGTCGCAGGATTCCAGACCTCGTAATCGATCCCGTTCGTGATCCCGATGAGGCGATTCGCGCGTTGACGCGTCAGCCAGTCTAGCCCGTAACCATTCTCCGGCGTTTGTATCTCGAATGAATATCGGCGTGAGACAGTCGAAAGCGTGTCCGACTGTTCGAGCCCCGCCTTCATTGCCGACGCATAGCCATCGAACGAAAACGCATTTCTCGCGAACTGGCTGCCGAATCCAAGTTTCCAGAGTTCACCAGGACTGAAGCCGCCCTGGTAAGCCATGTTGTGAATTGAAAAAACGGTGCGTGTGTTCTGCCAATACGCGTCCCACCGACGAGCTTCCGCCAACTCAACCGCTGCAAACCCACAATGCCAGTCATTCAAGTGAACGATGTCCGGAGCGGGCCCGACGCGTTTGAGTAAAGCAAGCGCCGCGTGATTGAAGAACGCGAATCGTTCGTAGTCCTCGGTAAAGCCGTAGATGGAATCGCGATGAAAGTATGAAGGAGCATCGATCAGAAAAGTCGGTGATCCGTTTGCTTCGCTATAGAAGGCTTTCGCCTGATAAACGCCGCCGCGCCAGTCGACGTTGAGGTCATCTACTGCCGTGCTCCAGAGATACTCGCCTTTCGTCTGCAAATAACACGGCGTGATCAAGACCGAATCGACACCGACATTCTTTAGCGCTTTGGGTAAAGCGCCGGCGACGTCGCCAAGACCGCCGGTCTTGGAATAAGGAACTGCTTCGGCTGAGATGACTGCGACTCTCAATATTCGATTCTGATTCTTAAGCGAAGAAATTCGGGCAGAACAATTTTATCAGTGCGGTGTTTTGTCGTCTATTACCGGACGATACCTCGGTAAATACTGGCCTTCAGACTGTACCACAAACACTGTTTGCAAAAACCCAACCGCCGCGACGTCCAGCCGTGTCCGCTTTTCTTAGTTCCCTTTAGGGATCTCTTTGTAGCTTTTATCGCGCCCAATGGCGCCAGGAGAATCCATGAAACCCAATATCAATAATCTTGCAAAACTCACAGAGATACGAGATGCGCTGCGTGATAAAGGCGTCTCTGAAGCGACCGTTTCGACTTTGACCAACGCGGTTAAGAGCGGCATGGTCATCAAACGCTCGAAGGATATCGGCTTGTTGAGCGTCCCGGCAGCCGAAGCCGCCCTCATCGCGAACGCCGTCACATTCGGTTCGAGCCAGCCGGAACCGCAGGAGCTTAAGACGGTCCAGTTCACGTTCCACCCGATCGGGGCCGATGCCGACGAGCTCTTCTTCGGATACCAGTTCAGCCTCACCTACACCAACAAGGAGCGCTACACGATCGAAGAAACATATCCGATCGAAGACTCTCGGCGCGTGATCGTCGATGTCGATCTCAACGACGTTCTGGACACGAGTCGGATCACTTATCAGGTTAAGTCCGCGCAGGGCGAGTTCGCGAAGATCGCGTTTGGCATAGATGGCGCACCGGAGCCAACGAACGAGTCGATCTCGGTAACGAAGACCGAACTTAAGAGCGTCGACATCGCCGTCGGATTGGTACCCGAGGCATCCATCACAGATCCGGCATTCGCCGATTCGTACCAGATCAAGGGCAAACTTATCGTCAAGCACGGCGATAGAAAGCTCGACGATTATCAAATCGTGATCGTGGCTGCAACCATCGCTGAACCTACCGCGACTGACTTCTTCCCCGTCGGATATGCGATGACTGAGACCAATGGCTATTTTCTGACGAGCATTCTCTCGTTCCCGGTTCCCACCGACATCAATCATGTCACGGCGGCGAAAGCGACGGTCGCGAAGGACGAGTTCGAAACCGAGATCGCGATTAAGCTCGTCGAGGTAACGGAGAGCGGCGGTGGAGATGAGATCAAAAAATCGATGCTGCCGAAGCGCCTGATCCTTGTTCTTGACGGATCCGACGAGCACGCTGCCGAGGGCGATTGTAAGTGTGACGGCTGCAACGATCTTAACTTCCACGAGAAAAAGGTTCTCGAGGAGTTTAGTTATCACACGGTCGTGCGTACGACCGAGCCCGCGGTGATCGCCGACGTTATCGAAGAAGAAGAGGAGATCGATCTTTCGGATATCTATGGTGAGGTGGCGTCGGGCGTTAAGGTCTCGATAAGTGTGTTCAAGAAATTCCATGCGATCAAGAACCGGCAGTCCCCGATCGTGCCTTTCCTGGCGGACGTTGCACAGCCCGCGAATGGCGGCGGTGTGATCACTCGAATGCTTACCTCGGGCGAAGGGGTCGACGTGTTGTCGGGAGCGCTAGTGCACACAATTCCAACTCGCGTGACAAAGGCGCCGATCTTCACCGATTTTGACAAGCTATTACTCGATCGTTTTACTGCGGACGAGAAAGCAGAGCAAGCTGCTGATCCGAATCATAAACGGATCCACAAAGGCCGGGCCCGGCTCACTCCTCTTAACCAGATCAACTG
>DATEOJ010000371.1:0-8388 GCA_035274235.1 Pyrinomonadaceae bacterium | reverse complement strand
GCGGCGAGACAGGCGACGAGGACGAGCAGCAGGAAAGGCACAAAATGGCCTGTGGGAGATTTCATTTTGCTTACTCCTAATGGATTAAATTTTGAGGGCGGTATTCTCTATCCAATACGTGGTTTTGTAAAGAAGTATTTTCAGTTCGGCTTCTCCGCGTGCTTTGCGAGCCCCGCGTGAGATATTCGTTTTGGCATTGCTGGAACAATATTTCACGCAGAGCTCGCAAAGCACGCAAGGAAATCCAACCGAAGCTAGCCGAACTTTTTCTCCGACTGACAATCCCGAACCGGACAGCTATACTATCCCTTGCTGATGAAACCGGCCCGACAACGACGAACAAGGATCGCCGAGCGGATCAATTCGCTCGTCTCCAACCGAAAGCCGCTTCGCCAGATCGCCGGCAATGTTTCGAAGATAGCCAAGTACGCGATCGACGAAGCGAGCAGCCTTTCGCTCGAACGAGTCGAGATCAAACTCGACCGACTGCCAAAAAAGCTCGACGGCTTTCGGATCATCCACCTCTCTGACATTCACCACAGCCCGTTCACGAATCTCGAACACATCGAACGTGCGGTAAAGATCGCAAACCGGCTCAAACCCGAGATGTTTGTGCTGACGGGCGATTACGTCTCGCATGAGAAAAAGTACATCGCGCCGGTCGCTAAGGTCCTGGGCGAGCTGAGCGCGGCTTACGGCACATACGCGTGCCTCGGCAACCACGACCACTGGACCGACGCGGCACAGGTCGCGAAGAAGTTTCGCGATGCGGGGATCCACATGCTGGTCAATGAGGGATTTCGTTTCGAGGCACGTGAGTCGTCGTTCTGGCTCGCAGGTGTCGACGATCACATGGTCGGTCGGACCGATCTCGCGGCGGCGTTAAAGGGTTCGTTCCCCGACGAGATGAAACTCCTCCTCGCGCACAATCCGATCATCCTCCGGCAAGCGACAAGATTTGGCGTTGACCTGACGTTGAGCGGTCACACGCATGGCGGTCAGGTGAAGGTACGCGACCCGGAGAAGAAACCTTTGACGAGGCGAAGGTTGACGAGCGGGCTACATCAGCGAAAGGAATCTCAGATCTACATAACGCGCGGCATAGGCACGGTCGTGCTTCCGATCAGATATCAATGTCCGCCGGAGATCAGTTTGTTAGAACTCCGCTCTCCGAATGCGGAACGCGGAACGCGGAATGCGGAATGATCGAATGCGGAGCTCGGAATGCGGAACGCGGAATTCGTTGATTCGGTCTTGGAGGATTCGCGCAGTATTTCTGTTTGGTGAGATGGCAATGAGGATTCCGCCTTCCGCGTTCCGCGTTCCGCATTTGGTTCGTCCCGAGTTCCGCATTCCGGATTACAAGAAGATTCCGCAATGAATACCATCCTGACCATTCCGAATCTTCTCAGCTTTCTCCGGATGGCTCTGATACCCGTGTTCGCGAGCTTGCTTTATTACGGCTATAGCCACTGGGCGCTTTTTGTTTTTGTCGTGGCGGGAATTTCGGACGGCATCGACGGGTTCATCGCGAGAAGGTTCAATCAGGAGTCCGAACTCGGAACGATCATCGACCCGATCGCCGACAAGCTTCTGATGACCACCGCGTTCATCATCCTCACGATGCCGAACGTGCTTACGCCTGTTCGTCATCTGCCTGTCCCGTTCTGGGTAACAGCCGCGGTGATCGGTCGCGACGTACTCATCATCACCGTCGCGGGTGCCATCAATGTCATGACCGGCTTTCGCGGTTTCCGTCCGTCTTGGCTCGGAAAGCTAAGCACGCTCGTGCAGGTGATCGCCGTCGGGATGATCCTCCTCGCAGCAGTTACCGGCTACGGCTTCTATCTCCCGACTACATACTTCATCGTCGTACTTCTGGCCTTCGCATCGGGGCTTCATTACGTCTTTCACGTCGCGAAGTTGATGCGGGAGGAAGAGGCGAAAATAACTTCGGCGGGCTGATCGCGATTCACGAAATCTCAAAACCTAATCAAGGACAGGCAGGAATGCCTGTCCTTCGCATGTTAATTCTTAGACACCTTCTCGATCGCCTCGAGGAGCTCGTCGAAATTTACCGGCTTTGCAACGTGGGCGTGGAAGCCTGATCGAAGCGCTCGGTCGCGATCATCGACCGACGCATACGCGGTCAACGCGATCGTCTTCAGACCCGAGTTGCGACCGTTCTGCTTCCTCAGCTCCGCCACCAACTCGTATCCGTCCATCTCGGGCATTCCGATATCAGTGATCATCAGGTGGAACTCTTGTTCGGCGAGATAGCGTAGAGCTTCGCGCGCCGTCATCGCCGGCGTGACTTGCGCCCTTTCATTTTCGAGGAAGATCTTGATCGGGGTCAGATTTTCGGCGTCGTCATCGACAATTAGGATCGCCTTCCCTTCCAGGGATCCCGTCAACACCAATTCGTCTTCGTGCAAAGCTTCCGAGGTATAGAAATCCGCCGAGAGAGGCAGAGTGACGATGAACGTTGAGCCTCTGTCCTTTCCGTCGCTCGTGACATCGATACTCCCGCTGTGGAGTTCGACGATGTTCCGCACGATCGTTAAGCCAAGACCGAGACCAGTAAAATTCCTGCGAGCCGACGCATCTGCCTGACGGAACCGATCAAAGATAAACGGGAGCAACTCCGCCTCGATCCCGACGCCGGTGTCCTGAATACTCAAGGTCGCGTGTGTCTCGGTGCGTTCGATCGAGATCGCGACCTCGCCGCCCGTCGGGGTGAACTTGATCGCGTTCTGTAAGAGATTCGAGACGACCTGTTGCAATCGCACGGTATCCGCGTTTAGGAAAACCGCTTCGTCATCTCGTTCGACGCGATACAGTACACCCTTCGCTTCGGCGAGCGGCCGGATCGTTTCCGATACGGTCTCGACCACCGAGACCAGATCGACGATCTCGGTCTCGATCCGCATCTTGCCTGAGATTATTCGCGAGACGTCGAGAAGGTCTTCGATCAAGCTGCTTTGCAAACGCGTATTACGCTCGATGACTTCGAGGGCGCGTGCCGAGTTCTCTTCGTCGAGGACATCGGCTTTCAGCATACGCACCCAACCGAGCATGGCGTTTAGCGGCGTTCGCAGTTCGTGAGATAGCACAGACAGGAACTCGTCTTTCGCTCGGTTGGCGGCTTCCGCCGCTTCACGCATCGCACCTTCGGTCTCGATCAGACGCACATTCTCGATCGCGACCGCCGCAAGATTCGCCGCCATCTCGAGCGCGACCGCGTGATCCTCGGCGTACGCTTCGTTCTCGTGCGCCTGTACTTCGATCGTTCCCATCACCGTATCTTTGAGCATCATGGGAACGATCAGCGACGACAGCGGATCGCGACCATCCCGACGCAAAATGACGTGCGGCTTCTTGCTCATCTCTGCCCAGTAGTCGTTCGTGATGATGGTCCGCTTTTCGAACACTGCACGCGAGTTTGCACCGCCGCCTTCGGGTTTAAGTTCCATCGGAGGAAGCTCGGAAATATCGATCTCTTCACCCTGTCCCCAGACGTACGCCGCATGTCGCAGGCTCCGTTCCGCCTCGAAGAACGAAACAAAGAAGCCCGAACACGGCATCGAGACGATCATGAAATCGCGAACCGCCCGGTAGATGGTAGTGAGATCTCGCGCCCGACCAAGAGTCGCGGCCAACGGAACGATGCGTCCGAGCAGAAGCTGGTACTCTTCGGCGGCGCGACGTTCTGCTTTCACGATCGCTTGCTCGGCGAGTTTGCGTTCGTGGATATCGACGACCGAACCGATATATCCGAGATAGTTACCCGATGCGTCGAACCTCGGTTGTGCGGAGTCGATCGCCCAGTGATACTCACCCGTCGCATTCGCGAATCGATACTCGGTCGTGAATGGCAGGCACTTATCGTTCGCTTCCATGAACACGCTTTCCACCGCTTCACGATCATCCGGATGAATGGCCTCGACCCATCCCTTGCCAAGTCCCGACCCCGGCTCGCGGCCGGTGTACTTGTACCAGGATTGACTTAGGAATGTGCAGTTGCCCATCGGGTCGCTCACCCAGATCATCACCGGTGCGTTGTCGGCCATCATGCGGAACCGGGCTTCCGACTCACGGATCTGCTGCTCGGCAAGCCTACGCTCGGTAACGTTCTGATGCGACACGACGGCGCCGCCGCCGGTTCGCGTCAGGGGTGAGACAGTCAGCAAAAACCATCGCTTGTTCTCCGGCGAGTGACACGGGTACTCGATCGAGAAGAAATCGGTCTCGCCGTTGAGGACCATCTGGATTCCCTTGTAGATCGCCGACGCTTCCTCTGCGTTAACACCGGAAGCGGTGCGACACACGTCGAGATAGTTCGCGCGAACACTGATGTTGCCCATCGTCCAGTCGCTGCCATTCTCAACCGCGAACTGGCGCCACGCTTCATTCACGGCGGTGATCTCACCGTTGTTATCGAGAACAGCAATATGGGCAGCGATCGAGTCGATGACATCCTGATTGAACTCGGAGCTTTCGCGTAAAGTTTCTTCGACACGGACTCGACTGGTGATGTCGGTAAACAACACCGCGACATGATTCGCAAGCGCATCGCTCGGACGAAACGCGTAGACGTCGAACCAGCGGTGAAGTCCTTTGTACTCGTTCGCGAAACGGATCGGTTGGCCGGACTTCGCAACCCGGCCATAGTTTTCAAGCCAATGGCTCTCGATGTTCGCGACGAACTCGAGCATTCGCTTTCCGGTAACATTCTGCATCCCCGCCTGGCGTTCGAACGCCGAGTTGACCTCGACGAAGCGGTAATCGACCGGCCGGTCTTCGTTATCGAAGATCACTTCGATGATGCAGTAACCCTCGTCCATCGACTCGAAGAGCGTTCGATACTTCCCTTCGGACTTCCGAACGGACTCCTCCGCTCGGGCACGTTCGATTCTTGCGTAGACGCGCGACGCGAGTTCGTGAATCAGCTCGATCTCATCGGCCCGCCATTCTCGAGCTTCCGGATTCGAAGCCGTCAGTATGAAGTGGAGTCGTCCGTCGCTGAGGTAAGGAGCACTGACAAGCGAACCGACGCCGATCTCTCGCAGGTGTTTCGCCGCAGCTGCAGGACGTGCACTAGTGATGTCAGGAATAACAACGAGGGCACCGCCTTTTAGACGTTCGACATCGGCGGCCGGGTGAAAATCGGCGACCAGGTAGTCGCCGGCCAAGCCTTGAATTCCATCGGGCGCCTTGTCGTAAAGAACGTTCGCACTTCTCAGATCGCCGTCCAACTCGGCCATCACACAGTGATTCAACCGGAGGTAATCGGCGATCATCGTCCCCGCCGTCCTTGCGATCTCGTCAACTGTTAATAGAGGCGAGAACGTCATTTGCCAGTCAGCTAAAAAGGCGAGATTTGCTTCCCGACGTTTCCTGTCGGTGATGTCACTGAAAACCACCGCGACTCGGTTCTCGTTGGCTTCACCGATGCGAGACACGAATATGTCGAACCATCGGTCAATGCCACTTGCTTCGTTCTCAAACCGAATCGGCTGACCGCTCTTCGCGACATTCCCGAGCATGTCGATCCAATATTGTTCAAGGTCCGGAACCAGAGCCCGAGCAGTCATACCGACTGCGTCGTTGGGAAAACCCGTGGACACAAAGAATGCGGGATTAGCCTGTTCGAAACGGTAATCGGTCGCACGGCCAGTCTCGTCGAACAGCACTTCGGCAATACAAAAACCTTCGTCGATAGACTCGAACAGCGTGCGGTAGGTTTCCTCGGATCGTCGTAATGCTTCTTCGGCGTGTTTCTGATCGGTGATGTCGATCGCAATTCCGCCAATTAGCGCCGGCTTCCCATCCGCACCCGCGATCGGAAACTTATTTACAACGCGATGGTGCGAGAAGCCGTCGGCCTCGACCATTGACTCGACGATCTGGATACCGCCGGCGCTATCCATCGCCCTACGGTCATGGGTTCGAAAATGCTCGGCTGTCTCCGCGGGAAAGATCTCTTCGTCGATCTTGCCGTAGAGAGCGTCACCCGAAACACCGAACGAACGTTCGGCCGATTCATTTGCGTAGATGTAACGACCGTCGACATCCTTGATCCATGCGAGTCCCGGTAGGTGCTGCATAAACCGCGAGAACCGGCGTTCGCTTTCCCGCAACGCTTTCTCGGATTCTTTTCGGTTGGTGATATCAATGCCGATCCCGTAGACGCGTACCGGCTGACCTGTCTGCGAATAGACTGCCTTGCCGCGTCCCTCCATCCAACGGTAAGTTCCGCTGGAATGTAGGAACCGAAACTCGATCGTGTATTCGCGGTTGCCGTCGATCGCGTTTCGGACGATGTTCCAACACTCCGCCCGGTCGTCTTCGTGGATAAGCGCGAAAAAGGCTTCCTCTGTTCCGCCAAAACTGTCCTTCGGCAATCCGAAGATGTCTTCGAGCTCTTCGCTCCATGAAACGGTGTTGGTAGCGAGGTCGAGTTCCCAGACGCCCATCTTGCTGCTCTGCATGGCGAGCGTGAGCATCAATTGGTTTTCGTAGATCGTCTCCTCGATCCGTTTCCGTTCCGTGATATCCCGAACGATCTTCGACGCCCCAATGACAACACCGTCGGAGTTACGGATCGGAGAGACCGACAGCGAGACGATGACGTCGCGTCCGTCTTTTCGTCGACGGAGAGTTTCGAAATGCTCGACGCTTTCCTCACGGCGGATCCGCCGCAAGATCTCCTTCGATTCCGAAACCCGCTCGTCCGGCATAAGCATCGCGATCGATTTACCGATCACTTCGTCGGCAGCGTAACCAAAGATTCGTTCTGCACCGATATTCCAACTCGTGATGTTGCCGTTTAGATCTTTGCTTATGATTCCGTCGTCAGAAGAGAGGACGATGGCTGCCAGGCGAGCAGTCGCTTCGTCGGCGAGCTTTGCTGCGGTGACGTCACGCTGCGTTCCCCATGCGCGGATAAGTTTATTGTCCTCGACGATCCCGACAAAATTATTTAGGAAATAGCGGTCCGTGCCGTCCGCGTCACGCTCGTGCGACTCGGCTTCGGAGAGATGATAGTTGGACTCGATGAATGCACTGAGAAACTCGACATTCTTAGGATCATCCTCGACAAGCAGGTCGGCGAGCCGTGCACCGATAATGTCACTCGCCTCGGCAAAGCCATACTGCTTTGCCATAGCGTCGTTGCATTCGGCCAGATAGCCATGCTTGTACGCCAACCGGACTTGTTCGCTTGTCGGCAGCGTTATATCGATCGGCTCGTCGAGCTCAAACCGCCAGATTCCCTCGGTGCTCTGTTTGATAAACGCGCGGTAGCGTTCCTCGCTTCGTCTCACGGCCTCACGCGCACGGCGTTCTTCGGATATGTCGACGACAAGGACGAAAAGACCGCGGACCTCACCATCGCGGATATCCGGTGTATAGCTCGCTCGAATGTAACGAGTACCGCCCAGACGATAGTCGATCTCCGTTTCGAAGATCTCTGACTTGCCGGCCAAAGCAGTGTCGATGTGCGGTTTTAGATTTTCGAAGGCCGCCTGACCAAGGACTTCCCAGAGAGGTTTTTGAATGATGTTCTTGGGATCGAGACCGAACCAATCCGTATAGGCGTGATTGACGAACTGATAGCGATACTCGGCGTCTATATAGGAGATCAGGCCCGGCATCGCATCGGTGATCGCCCGCAGGCGCTCGATCGACTCCACGCTATTCTCGGCGGAGTGGTCTCCGTCGACATGCGAGGTCGAGTTGTCTTGGGACGCAGGGTTTTCCGCGTCGTGGGGGCTCATGTGAGTGCGTTTCACTGAATGTTGAAGAACGATTAATTCTTAAGTAATTCAGAGCAAAGGTCAAGAAATTTACTAGACGGCTTAGGGCAGCGAATGGCATCTAACCCAGGGTTGACAACGACAGACTCAGATATTATAGTTTGCCAAGGCTCAAATCATATATTCATATAACGAGCACGGCATAATTACATTTAGTGGAGAAAAAGGATGAGCAAAATCATAGGTATTGACCTTGGAACGACGAACTCGGTCGTTGCGGTGATGGAAGGCGGAGAGCCCGTCGTCATCACAAACTCGGAAGGCGGACGCACGACCCCTTCGGTCGTGGCATTTACGAAAGACGGTAACCGTCTCGTCGGTCAGGTCGCAAAGCGTCAGGCCGTGACGAATCCAGAAAACACCTTGTTCTCGATCAAGCGGTTCATGGGCCGCAAGTTCGATGAGGTCCAGGACGAGATCAAGCAGGTTCCCTACAAAGTAGAGAAAGCCGGGAACGGCGATGTCCGAATATCGGCGGAGGGAAAGCAGTACAGCCCGCCTGAGATCGCTACCATGGTTCTGCAGAAATTGAAGCAGTCGGCGGAAGACTATCTTGGCTCGAAGGTCGAGA
>DATEOJ010000370.1:0-3692 GCA_035274235.1 Pyrinomonadaceae bacterium | reverse complement strand
CCACGAAGATGAACTCGAGACGAATCTTGAAACCGCACAGGCAGAAGCTCTCGCGGCTTTCAAGAACGGATCGGTTTATATCGAGCGTTACGTCGAACGCCCGCGACACATAGAGATCCAGGTCCTCGCTGACGAACACGGCAACTGTATTCACCTCGGTGAACGCGAGTGCTCGATCCAGCGACGACATCAAAAGCTTTTGGAAGAAGCCCCGTCGCCGGTGATCACTCCCGAGCAGCGCGAGAAGATGGGAGCGGTCGCGGTCAATGCATGTAAGGAGATCGGCTACTCGAGTGCGGGAACCTTTGAGTTCTTGCTCGACGAAGATGGCAGCTTCTACTTCATGGAGATGAACACGCGAATCCAGGTCGAGCATCCCGTGACCGAGATGGTCACGCTTGCGGACATCGTCCGGAATCAGATCCGGATCGCGTCGGGTGAAGATCTGCAGTATCAGCAGAGCGATGTTCAGATCGTTGGACATTCGATCGAATGTCGTATCAACGCCGAAGACCCGGTGAAGTTTACGCCGAGTCCGGGCAAGATCACGGCGTTCAATATTCCGGGTGGTCCGGGGGTGAGGGTTGATACCGCGGTTTATCCGGATTACACGGTTCCGCCGTATTACGATTCGATGATCGCAAAGCTTATCGTCCATGCGAGAACGCGTGAGCTGGCGATCGCCCGGATGCAGCGTGCTCTGGACATGATGGTTGTCGAAGGCATCAAGACAACGATACCGCTGCACAAGAAGATCATGGCGGACGAGAGGTTCCAAAAGGGGGACTTTTCGACCAAGTTCATGGAAGAGTTTCAACTGTAGTAAATGTTTGAGTTATAAGGGCTAATGTTGTAGAATCAAGCCTGATTTTTAATCCAATCTAGGAGTTAAATTTTCGCGGTTGCCGCCGCCTAATAACGGTGGAGTTACTGCGAGCTAGGAGAGACCATTTGAGTCGATTTATTTATGGCAACAGTTAAGGAATTGAAAGAACAGATCGTGAGCGATTACAAGACTCACACTACCGATACCGGCTCTTCGCAGGTGCAGATCGCACTTCTGACGCAGCGGATCACGGAATTGACCGAGCACTTCAAGGTGCACAAGAAAGACAACAACTCGCGTAGAGGCCTTCTTCAGATGGTCTCGCGCAGACGTAAGCTGCTGGATTATCTCCGACACACGAACATCAACGAGTATCACGAGATCATCAAGAAGCTCGGACTTAGACGGTAGGTATGAAGGAAAAAGTAAAAAGGCAAAAGGCAATTTACTTTGTACTTTTTCCTTTTTACTTGAGACTTGACTGCTTCGAGTCAACGAAACAAGACGTTCTTACGAAGAATTTGTTTGGCGGCCGCTGAACGTGACAGCGAAATTGGCCACACGCAAAAGAGAACGCATAATATCAGAACTCCAAAGGCGGCGGGGCATCACGACTTGCACCGGCCGCCTTTGTTTTTGAGGAATCTAGTAATGTCACAAAAGAAATACTTGAAAGAATCGATCAAGCTCGGTAGTCGGGAATTGGTCGTTGAAACAGGCAAGGTTGCCAAACAGGCCGATGGTTCGGTCGTGATCAGATACGGAGACACAATGTTGCTCGTTACGGCCGTGAGTGCACGGACGGCAAAGGAAGGTCTCGACTTTTTCCCGCTGACCGTTGAGTATCGTGAATCAAGTTACTCCGCCGGCCGCATCCCCGGAAACTACTTCCGCCGCGAGGGACGCCCGAGCGAGAAAGAAGTTCTCACGTGCAGGTTGATCGACCGACCGGTCCGCCCACTGTTCCCCGATGGTTATCGCTTTGAAACGCAGATCGTCGGCACGGTCATCTCGGCTGATACCGAGAACGACCCCGACGTGATCGCGATCACCGGTGCATCGTGTGCGATGTACCTCTCTGACATCCCGTTCAACACTCCGATCGCCGGTGTTCGTATCGGCCTCATCGACGGCAAGTACCTTATCAACCCGACCTACGACGAACGTCGTGAGTCAGACTTAAATCTCGTCGTCGCCGGTACCGAAGAAGCGATCTGCATGGTCGAAGCTGCGGCTAATGAAGTTGCTGAGGACATCATGCTCGAGGCTCTTATGCTTGCTCACAAAGAGATCAAGCGACTCTGCCTGTGGCAGAAAGAACTCGGTAAGGCCCTTGAGATCAAGAAGAGAGAATGGGTCGTGACCGAACTCGATAAGGGCATAGTCTCGGATGTCGAGAAGACCTGGACGGACAAACTTCGCACGGCTCTCGATTCGACGGGTCGCGAAAAGCTCGAAGTCTACGCGGGTCTCGACGCACTTAAGAAAGAGGTCATTGAAAGCTATCCCGAGGATGATCCCGGTGCTCGCGCAACGGCTGGAAAGGCGTTTGGCGAGTTGAAGGAAAAGATCTTCCGCGAAGATATGCTCGGCAATCGCCGTCGTCCCGACGGACGTAAGTTCTCGGAGATCCGTCCGATCACATGCGAAGTCGGTTGGCTCCCGCGCGTCCACGGCTCGGCCCTGTTCACACGCGGTGAGACGCAAGCGATCGTTTCCACTACTCTCGGAACCAAGATGGACGAGCAGTATATGGACGACATCGAGAAGGGTGAAGTTAAGCGGAAGTTCATGCTCCACTACAATTTTCCGCCGTACTCGGTCGGTGAAGCGGGCCGCTTTGGCGGAACGTCGAGACGCGAGACCGGTCACGGAAATCTTGCACGTAGAGCGATCGAAGCCGTGCTTCCGGACGAAGCTGACTTCCCGTACACGCTCCGCATCGTTTCAGATATCACCGAATCGAACGGATCGTCGTCGATGGCGTCGGTCTGCGGCGGAATTCTCAGCTTGATGGACGCTGGTGTGCCTATCAAGCGTCCGATTGCCGGTGTCGCGATGGGACTCGTGATGGAAGGAAACCGCTATGCGATCCTCTCGGATATCGCCGGTGCGGAAGATCATTACGGCGACATGGATTTCAAGGTTACAGGTTCGAGCGAAGGTATTACCGCTCTCCAGATGGATATCAAGGTCGCCGGCATCAACGCCATGATCTTGAAGGAAGCTCTCGAGCAAGCACGCAAGGGCCGCCTGCACATCCTCGGAATCATGGAGCAGTCGATCAACGCACCGCGTGAGGAGATCTCGCCTTACGCACCGCGTATCATCACGCTCAAGATCCATCCGGACAAGATCCGCGACGTCATCGGTAAGGGCGGTTCGACGATCCGTTCGATCACCGAAGAGACCGGTGCGAAGATCGACATCGAGGACGATGGAACTGTCATGATCGCGACCAACGACGGCGAGGCCGCTGAACGTGCGATCGCTCGCATCAAGTCGTTGACGGCTGAAGCTGAGATCGGTGAAACGTATCTCGGTACGGTTTCGCGTATCGTCGACTTCGGTGCGTTCGTTGAGATCCTTCCGGGCCTCGACGGCCTGCTGCACATTTCGGAGATCTCGGATCGTCGTGTTCGCGACGTCCGCGACGAGCTGAAAGAAGGTCAGCAGATCATGGTCAAGTGCATCGGGAAGGAAGGCAACAAGATCAAGTTGTCGCGCAAGGCGATCCTGATGGAAGAGAAGGCGAAGGCACAGGGTGGCGGCGACGGCGGCGAATAGCTGTCACTAGCTCGCGTAGCGAGCGAAAGCATATACCCCCAGCGTGAGCTGGGGGTATTTCGTACAACAACGTAGCTCG
>DATEOJ010000369.1:0-7564 GCA_035274235.1 Pyrinomonadaceae bacterium | reverse complement strand
GTTCAGGCCAGGTATCTATACGGCACGCATCTCGCCGTTCTCAGCAGGTTTGAGGAAGCATTTGAGCAAGGCAGGATCGCGCTCGAACTCGATCCGCTCAACCTGCCTCTGAATGGAAACGTCGCGCGGGCTCTCTATCTGGGCCGTCGCTATGAGGACGGCATAGAAGTCGCTCAGAAGACACTCGAGCTTTCTCCGCATTTCTTCTTTACACATTGGGCGCTCGGCGTCTGCCACCGACAATTGGGTCATTTGGATCAAGCGATCGAACACCTCGAACTGTCGGTGGCGAAGAGCGGCATCTTCGTTTTGAAGGGTGATCTCGGAATTGCATTGGCCATGGCGGGACGCACGGACGAAGCACGACAAATTCTTGTCGAGTTAGAAGCCGAGAGAAAACTGCGTTATATCTCGCAGCATTGGAGTGCAGTGATCCATGCCGCTCTCGGGGAGAAGAGTAAAGCTCTCGAATGCCTGCAGCGTGCCTGGAAAGAGCGTGCGGTTCAACTTACATGGCTAGCGGTCGATCCCAGCTACGACTCACTCCGCGATGAGCCCGGGTTTCAGGATGTTCTTGAGAAGATGAAATTCCCGGTGAGTGGTCGCGTAACGGTGATTTGAGATCAGTCTTACGACAACCTTATGACAGAAAGCATCCAACACGTCGATGGCCGGGTTGAGCTTAACGAAGAGGCTCTTCGCGACATCGAAGCATCCCCCATCTACAACGAAGACCTCGCACCGGTGCCCGTCGCAAAGCGCAACTGGACGACCTACAACTACGCCGCGCTCTGGATCTCGATGGCTCACTGCATACCGACTTACATGATGGCGTCGGGTCTGATATCGGCGGGGATGAATTGGTGGCAGGCGTTGATCACCATTCTGATCGGAAACACGATCGTCCTCGCACCGATCCTGCTTAACTCACATCCGGGGACAAAATACGGAATTCCGTTTCCGGTTTTCGCGCGTGCGGCGTATGGAACCGCGGGTTCGAATCTGCCGGCGTTGATGCGAGCGTTGGTAGCATGCGGATGGTTTGGTATCCAGGCGTGGATCGGTGGGCAGGCGATACATATTTTCTTCGGGTCGTTCATACCGGGTTGGCAGACGTTGCTCGGCGGGCCGATCGGTGGCCATACCGGAACCGAGTGGTTGTCGTTTCTGCTTTTCTGGGGGCTGAACATCTTCATTATCTATCGCGGCATGGATCTGCTCCGGCACGTCGAGAATTGGGCTGCGCCGTTTGTACTCGTCATGACAGCGTTGCTGCTCGCGTGGTTTGTCTATCAGGCGGGTGGGCTCGGGTTCCTCTTGAACGAACCGGACAAGTTTCAAACGGTTGGCGAGTTCTGGAAGATCTTTGTCCCTTCGCTCACCGCGATGATCGGTTTCTGGGCGACGCTCAGTTTGAACATGCCGGACTTCACGCGCTTCGGACGCAGTCAACGTGAGCAAGCGGTCGGACAGGTCATCGCACTTCCGACGACGATGACGGCGTTTGCCGCAATGGGTGTGATCATCACATCAGCGGCGGCGATCGTCTTTCCAAATATGCCGCATGCCGATCTCTGGGACCCGGTAAAACTTGTCGGACAGTTCTCACAACCGGTCGTCGTCGCCATCTCTATGTTCACGGTGATTGTCGCGACACTCGCGGTAAACATCGCTGCGAACGTCGTGTCCCCCGCGAATGATTTTGCGAACGCGTTTCCAAGATTCATCTCATTCTCGACCGGCGGACTCATCACCGGCATCATCGGAATCCTTATTCAACCGTGGCGACTCCTTGCTGATCCGAGCGGGTACATCTTCGGATGGCTGGTTGGTTACTCGGGCGGACTCGGTTCGATCGCCGGTGTGCTGATCGCAGACTATTGGATCGTCCGCAAGAAGAACCTCAATCTCGGTGATCTCTATCGAACACGCGGCGAATATAAGGGTTGGAACTGGCGTGCCGTCGCAGCAACTTTATTAGGTTGCTTTTTCGCGTGGATAGGCCTGATAATTCCTACACTTCGCCCCCTGTATGACTACGCATGGTTTGTGGGTTTTGGTGTCGCGTTCGTGACGTATCTAGCTTTGATGCTGCCGCGAGCACGACAAACTGAAGTGGCGGCTTCGGAAGCGGCTGACGGAGCTGCAAATCTTGATTAACGTAAGACTGGAAGGAACCGATCCCGGCCGCAACGGTGCCGCATGCGAACCTTCTGAAACAATATCCAATTTGCGTCCCGGCTTTCTGCAAGAATATATGACCATAAATAAAAAAGTGATCTTTACCCTATTGGCGATGGCTATCTTTGGCTTGAACTTAACGTCGAGCGCTCAGACGGTGAAGCCCGCAGCTACGACGGACTCGAAGCTCGAGACGATGTTGAAGGAGATCAAGGCGACGTACAAGCCATTTCAAGGCGGGTTCATTGTTTCGTATGAAGGGAAGGAGATGGCCGAAATCGATTTGATCATTGTACCGGTAGAGTCCTCGGTCGCGATATTGTCTGATGCGGCTGCGGGTAAGGAGATAGATCTGACACCGGAAAAGATGCGCAAGTTGTTGGAGTTTAACAGCCGGTCGGACTACATAAAGGTTGGCGTGAGTGATATCGGATCGATCCGAGTTCAGTCGGAACAGAACTTGACGTTGATCAGTCCGAAGTTTTTTGAGGAACTCCTTGATCAGGTGGCGGCGGGCACGGACGAGGTGGCAAAGATCGTTGGACCGATCAAGAAAGCACCCGGAGCAAAAGACTGAACCTATGTCACGAATAATAAAAGCAGGTCTTATTCAAGCTCACAACGTCGCATCGGCGGATGCGTCGATCGATCAGATCAAGAAGGCGAACATCGACCACCAGATGAAGTTTGTCGAAGACGCCGCAAAGCAGGGCGTGCAGATGCTTTGCTTCCAGGAGATCTTCACGACACCTTATTTCTGCGCCGAGCAGCAGACGCGTTGGTATGAAGCGGTCGAGAAAATTCCCGACGGGCCGACAGTCAAGCTGATGCAGGACGTCGCGAAGCAGCACGGTATGGTGATCGTCGTACCGATCTACGAGGAAGAACAGACCGGCGTCTACTACAACTCAGCCGCGGTTATAGATGCCGACGGCAAGTATCTCGGCAAGTATCGCAAGACGCACATCCCGCATGTCGCACCGGGCTTCTGGGAGAAGTTCTACTTTCGTCCGGGCAATCTCGGCTATCCGTGTTTCGATACCGCCTTTGGACGGATCGGTGTTTACATTTGCTACGACCGACACTTTCCCGAAGGTGCGCGATGCCTTGGTCTTAACGGTGCGGAGATCATCTTCAATCCGTCGGCGACCGTCGCCGGTCTTAGTGAGTATCTTTGGAAACTCGAGCAGCCGGCACATGCGGTCGCGAATGGTTACTTCGTTGGTGCGATCAATCGTGTCGGGACTGAAGCTCCTTGGAACATCGGTGAGTTCTACGGCCAAAGTTATTTCTGCGATCCGCGCGGGCAGATGCTTGCGGTCGGGACGCGTGATCAGGACGAACTGATCGTGGCCGAGCTCGATATGGATAAGATCCGCGAAGTTAGAAACACGTGGCAGTTTTTCCGCGATCGCCGGCCCGATGCGTACGGGCAGATCGTCGCTGACTAACAAGCTCGAGCCTTGCACACTCTCCCACATAGATTGAGATAACGAACACTCCCGACATAAGGAGCGACTCGAATGCCGATCTACATCAACAAAAACAACCAGCAATCTGGTCCGTACGAAGAGCACGTCGTCATCGATCAACTGCGCAGCGGTATGCTGTCGCCGAATGACCTGGGGATTCGTCACGGTGAGACTACGTGGCAACGTCTCGGTGATCTATTCCCGCAAGTTGGAAGTACGCCGACGCCACCGCCTGTTTCCGGCACCGCTCCCGCGGCTCATTTCGCTAGTCCGGGTCACACTCCTAAATCGATGGGAGTCGGTTGTCGAAAACCGCTGGGATGGACAATTTTTGCGGTCGGACTTTTGACGATGCTTCTCGGAGCTCTCGTAGCGATTGCAACTCCGTTTATTTACACGACGCCCTCGTGTGACTTTGCAGATTCGGACAAGGCGGAGGTTGAGAAACTGATGAAGGAGTATGAGAAGGTAAAGGGTACGTCCGAAGAATTCGGCAAGAAGGTCGAGCTCGACAGCGCGATGGCCGGCTATGAGACATCAAACGATCATTGCGGCGAGGCGCTGGAAGTTAAGCGCTGGTATCAGGTGGGAAGTATTGCCGTAGCGATCTTCGGTTTTGTAATGCTGATCACTGGGTTCTTTATTCGTCGCGTATAGCGACTCGCAAACTGCATGTCGAATTCCGATTACCACACAACGCTCGATCCGTCGCAGATCGAGCAAAACTTTTCAGAGATAAATCCGCTCATGACTTGGGCGGAAGCACTCACCGAAGCAAACCGATGTCTCTACTGCTACGACGCACCGTGCATGCATGCGTGTCCGACGCACATAGACGTCCCGGGCTTTATCAAAAAGATCGCGAGCGGAAATCTCACCGGTTCGGCGCGCGTTATCTTTGACGCGAACCCGATCGGTGCGACTTGTGCGCGAGTTTGTCCGGTGGAAGTTTTGTGCGAAGGTGCGTGCGTTGAGAAAACTCTTCTACAGAAACCGATCGAGATCGGACGTCTGCAACGTTATGCGACAGACCACGTGCTGACGAACGGAAAACAGATCTTTGAGAAGGCCGAGTCGAACGGGAAGTCAGTCGGTGTAATCGGCTCCGGTCCATCGGGGCTGTCGTGTGCCGCCTATCTTTCGCGACTTGGTTACGACGTCACCGTTTACGATCAAAAAGACAAAGCCGGCGGTCTTGATACCTACGGTATGGCCGAGTACAAAATGCAGCAGGCCGTCTCGCTTGCCGAGACCGAACGCATCGCCGCGATGGGTGTGAAGTTTGTATTGAATACTCGGATCGGAACCGAGAGCCACTCGCCGGCCGAAATCCAAAATCCAAAATCTGAAATCCAAAATCCCCAAACGGTTTCATTCGCTGACCTCGACAGCTGGCATGATGCGATCTTCCTCGGTGTCGGTCTCGGCGATACCAACATGCTGAACATCCCCGGTGAAGATCTCGACGGCGTTTACGACGCGTTGCATTTCATCGAGAAGATCAAGTCGCGCGACTGGATGTCGGTTCCGCTCGGCCGTACGGTTGCGGTGATCGGTGCGGGCAACACTGCGATCGATGCGGTAACGCAAGCGAGAAGGCTCGGTGCTGAAAAAGTCGTCATGGTCTATCGACGGACCGAGCGTGATGCGTCGGCGTATGAGTACGAGATGGAACTTGCTCGGAAGGACGGCGTGGAGTTTATCTGGCAGGCGGCACCGATCGGCATTGCGGCCGGTGAGAATGGAGATCGTCTGAGCCTGCGGTGCGAGAAGACTGACGGATCGCTTCGGCTGTTCGATGTTCCATGCGACATGGTGATCAAGGCGGTCGGACAACAAAAGATGCGTTCGTTCTTCGAGAGCGTGGCCGGTGTCGCACTGGATGACCGTGGCCGTGTTGTCGTGAATGAGCAGATGCAGACGTCGAATCCGAAGATCTTCGCCGGCGGCGACTGCGCCAACGGCGGAGCCGAAGCCGTCGACGCCGCGCAGATGGGCAAGCTGGCTGCGCAAGGAATTCATGGTTCGTTGACTGGCGAGACGGTAAAGTTTGCAGGCAGTAGCGTGGGCTAGTATAGTTGGCGTTCTCTAACGGTGATCTGGCCGCAGATTACGCAGATGACGCAGATTTAACTAGATAGGAGTCTTTGACATATGAATAACTCTCCCACGAACGAACAGTTTCGTCATATAGAGCTGACGAAGACAATAATAGGCTGCTTCTACGATACTTATAATGAGCTCGGGTTCGGCTTTATAGAATCTGTTTACGAAAACTCCCTTTGCATCGCACTTCGAACCGTTGGTCTCGACGTGTACCAGCAAATTGCAATTCCCGTTTGGTTCCGGGGTAAGAGCGTTGGTAATTTCGACGCCGATGTAATGGTGAACCAACTAGTGCTTCTGGAGTTGAAGAGCGCAAGGGCGATTGAACAATCACACCTTGCTCAGCTTCGGAATTATCTGAAAGCGACGGAGATTGAGGTTGGCTTGCTTTTGAACTTCGGACCGAAGGCAGAGCTCAAGCGAATCGTACTTGGGAACGATCGCAAATCACCTCGACAATAGTGAAAAAAAATCTGCGTCATCTGCGTAATCTGCGGCGAACTCCCCGCAGTTAGTGAGTCTTTATTCGTATGGCAGATCTATCCATTAACTTCGCAGGAATAAAATCCCCCAATCCCTTTTGGCTTGCGTCGGCGCCGCCGACGAATATGGGGCCGATGATCGAACGCGCTTTTGACGCGGGGTGGGGCGGGGCGGTTTGGAAGACGCTTGGTGAGCCGATCACGAATGTTTCGTCGCGGCTCGCGTCGATCGATCAGGGCGCGTTGCGGATGATCGGTCTGAACAACATCGAGTTGATCACCGACCGGTCGCTCGAGGTGAACCTCAAGGAAGTCGCCGAGTGCAAAAAAAAATATCCGAACCACGCGGTGATCGTGAGCTTGATGGTCGAGTCGAAGCGTGAGGCGTGGCATGAAATCGTGAAGCGTTCGCAGGATACCGGCTGCGATGCTTTTGAATTGAACTTCGGCTGTCCGCACGGAATGAGCGAACGCGGCATGGGCGCGGCGATGGGACAGGTTCCCGAGTACACGTGCATGGTCACCGAGTGGGTGAAGGAAGTTTCGGAGATCCCCGTCATCGTGAAACTAACTCCGAACGTCGCACACATTGGACCTCCGGGGCGGGCCGCACAGAACGGCGGCGCCGACGCCGTCTCGCTTATCAATACGATCAACTCGGTGATGGGCGTCGACGTCGAAACGATGATCCCGTATCCGAACGTCAACGGCATGGCGGCTCACGGCGGCTATTGCGGGCCGGCCGTCAAACCGATCGCGCTAAACATGGTGTCGGAGTTGGCTCGCGACGCCGAGTTCAATATTCCGATCAGCGGCATCGGCGGCATCAACACATGGCGCGACGCGGTCGAGTTCATGTTACTCGGAGCGGGGAATGTTCAGGTCTGCACTGCCGTGATGCACTACGGCTATCGCATCGTCGAGGACATGATCGATGGGTTGAACAACTATCTCGACGAGAAAGGCTTCGCTTCGGTCAATGACATCATCGGCAAGTCGGTCGAGCGTGTAACCGACTGGGGAAATCTCGATCTCAATTACGACGTCAAAGCGCACGTCAACAACGAACACTGCATCCGATGCAATCTTTGTTACATCGCATGTGAAGATGGGGCGCACCAGAGTTTTCGTTTTCATGAAGTCGACGGGAAACGCTATCCGTATGTGCTCGAAGAAGAGTGTGTCGGGTGCAATTTGTGTGCGCTTGTTTGTCCGTCGCCTGGAGCGATCACGATGGAGAGGAAGGATGACGGATCCAATCCGCAGTCGTGGAAAGAAAGAACGGCAGGGAAGTAAGTCCCTGCGAGGAAAAGTGAGTCATCG
>DATEOJ010000368.1:0-6648 GCA_035274235.1 Pyrinomonadaceae bacterium | reverse complement strand
TGCCATTCGAAAACTGTAGACGCCCGGCTTCTGAACTTTCACATCGGCCGAATAGAGAACGCCGTTCTTTTCGATCGCGGGTATCGCAGTCGCGGGTGCTTTGAACGTGTGCGAGTGAGTAAACTCGTCGATGACTTTTCCTTTGTCATCCATCGTCACCGCGACAACTTCGAAAGAGGCTTTCTTCAAACCGCCTGGCTCGTCGGTGAATGTAACGTCGGATCCGGGAATGTAGATCGTCGAACGAATAAAATTGCCGTCGGCTGTTGTGTTGCCGAAGTGGGCCGTGAGCGCCATTTCCATGCCCGCGGTCGCAAGCGGAGCGACGATCGCTTCGTAGAGTTCGCTATCGCCGGTCTTTGCCGACTTCTTCAACTCCTCATCGATCACACCCATGAAGCCGGTTCGCGAATAGACCTTCAGATCGGGTCGGCCGACTTTGATCTCGATCTTGTAAAAAGTCTTGCCCTTAAAGGTCTCGCCCTCGGGTTCATACGCGACGAGGTAATAGCCTTTCTCGATACTTAGTCCGCGCGCGATGGGCTTGTCGAGATAGTCCTGGTTCTTGTAAAACTCACCACCGGTTTCGTTCGCGAGAAACACGAGGCCGTCCTGCGTGTTCATCATCTCTCTCGTTCGCCCCGCGACGACCTGGTCCGTCGCAAGCGGATCGCCAAGCGTCGAGACGTCATCCTGAGCGTTGATCATGTTCGGATCGATCTTGCCGCGAACGTCGATCGAGTTGATGACAACAGCCGCCCGGTTTGCCTGTTCGGTTAGATCACGGAAATAGTAGATCGCGTCGAGCATCTCGCCGCTTCGTGATCGATACGGCATTCCGTCGGACATCAGGAACATCACCTTCCGTCCCGGTAGTCGCTCGAGTCCGCGAAGTGCGTACCGCAGAACGCCCAGCGTTCCGACAGTCTGGTTATCTCGATTGCGATCCTCGGTGAGCTGGCGTCTCTCTTTCTCGGCAGGCGTCTCTTCGCTGATCGTTTTAACCCCATTGACCGAAGGGATCGCCCAGGTGTTCACGCGAGCGGCGTCGAAGAACTGTCCATCATTCGCCGGACAGCCGCTCGCATTCGGATACCAGCGAAGCTTGCTCGCAACGCGGAGTAGTTGCGTCTTGTCCGAGGTGTACTGCTGAAACATGCTGCTGCCGGCACGCGTCTGATAGATCGCGACTCGATCATCGGGCAGCATCTGTTCGTTGACGAATTTCTGAAGAGCCTCTTTACTCGCCCGCATTCCGGATGCCGACACCCGACAGTTTCCGTCGTCGACAATAAACGTGATGACGCGCCCGCGTGCCGTTCGCTTCGAGGAGGTAATAGTCGAAGTTGTGGCTGAAGTTGTCGCTGAAGATTGTTTTGGCGGCGCGTCTCCGAGAGGCACGTATGTGAATCCGGTGATCTTCTGCGCTTTTCCGTCTTGAAGTATTTGGAAGTCTGTAGACGTGAGATCGGTGACTTGTCGTCCGTCTTTGTCGGTAACGACCGCGTCGACTTGAACAAGTCGCGACGTGATCTTAACGACGTCATCCTCGTCTTGTGCGTGCGCGGCTGAAACAAAGACGACCGCGCACACGAGCACGAGGATGCAATGGGAAAATCTGTTCATACAGAAAGATCCTTGAGGAGAGATTGGTTTTTGGAAACTGTTCGTTAGACGTCCAGGTTCTTCACATCGAGCGCGTTGTCTTCGATAAATTTTCGACGCGGCTCGACACTGTCACCCATCAACACGGTAAACAGTCCGTCGGTCTCGATGCCGTCTTCGATCTTCACCTGAAGCATCGTGCGTTTCTCGGGATCCATTGTCGTCTCCCAAAGCTGCTCGGGATTCATTTCTCCAAGACCCTTATATCGCTGGATCGTTAGGTCCTTCTTGGCGAGAGCCATAACGCGATCAAGCAAGTCGGCACGCGACGCGATGTTCTCGCTCGTGCCGTTCTCACCGAGCACGAACGGACCGGCGAATTCGTTCTCCAGCGCACGCATCAATTCGATCGACCGGCTGAACTCGACGTGTTGCGCAAGGTTCCAATCGATGAGTATCCGCTGACCATTCCCGAGGACGACGAAAACTTCCCAAAGCCCGTGCTCTTCGTCGGACGTCAACTCCGTCTTGTAACCCGCCGCCGAGATCTTGCCTTCGACGTACGCCATCATGTCTTCCTGATCGAACAGCTTTCTGATCTTGACGTTGTTCTTGCTCAGAATTCCCTCGCGACCGGCGAACGCTTCTATGACGATCTCCGTGAGACGCACGTCGTTAGCGAGTCGACGCGCAAGACGCGCGGCGTAAGTCTGGTACTCGGTCGTCTGCTCGAGCGCTTTCGACAGCTTCGCACCTTCGACCGTCTTGTCTCCCGACATTACGTGCACGTCGGCCGTCGCTTGCCGCATGAGATACCGGAACATCGCCTTCTCGTCTTTGATGTATTCCTCTTTCTTGCCCCGCTTTACTTTGTAGAGCGGCGGCTGGGCGATGTAGACAAATCCTTCTTCAAGAAGCGCAGGCATCTGCCGGTAGAAAAACGTCAGCAACAGCGTGCGGATGTGACTGCCGTCGACGTCGGCGTCAGTCATCAAGCAGATCTTGTGATAACGAAGTTTTGAAACATCGAAGTCATCCTTGCCGATTCCCGTGCCGAGAGCGGTGATCAGAGCTTTGATCTCACCGTGACCGAGCATCTTGTCGAACCGAGCCTTCTCGACGTTCAGGATCTTACCCTTCAGCGGAAGCACCGCCTGGTTCTTACGATCGCGTCCCTGCTTTGCCGAACCGCCTGCCGAGTCACCCTCGACGATATAGATCTCTGACAGTGCCGGATCCTTTTCCTGACAGTCGGCGAGTTTGCCCGGTAGCGTCGATGTACCCAACGCACTCTTACGAACGATCTCGCGAGCCTTTCGGGCCGCCTCGCGCGCACGCGCCGCGTCGACCGCCTTACCCACGACCTTCTTTGCGACGTTCGGATTCTGTTCGAAATACTCACCGAGTTTCTCGTTGAGGAACGATTCGACAGGACCCTTCACCGGCGAATTCAGTTTTCCTTTTGTCTGACCTTCAAACTGCGGTTGCGGGATCTTCACCGAGATGACTGCGACCAGACCTTCGCGAACATCGTCGCCTGACAGCGCGACCTTCGCATTTTTCGTCATGCCCGACGTCTCAGCGTAGTTGTTGATCGTACGCGTCAACGCACCGCGGAAACCGGAGAGATGCGTACCACCGTCGACGGTGTTGATGTTGTTTGCAAACGAGAAGATCTTTTCGTCGTAGCTGTCGTTGTACTGCATCGACACCTCGATCGATAGATCGTCTGAGACCACTTCAAAATAGATCGGATCGTCGTGGAGCGGACTCTTATTCTTGTTGAGGTGCTTTACGAATTCAGCGATGCCGCCTTTGTAATAAAACTCGTGCGACTTCTCGTCGTCTTCGCGCTCGTCCTTGATAAAGATCCGAATTCCTTTGTTGAGGAATGCTTTCTCACGAAGACGCTCGGAAAGTTTGTCGAAACTGTAGACGGTCGTCTCAAAAATGTCACCGTCGGGTTTGAACGTGATCTTCGTACCGCGCTTCGTCGTAACACCGGTTTGCTTTAGCGATGCGACAGGAATACCGACTTTGTACTCTTGCTCGTACGTCTTCTCGTCGCGCCAGATCTCAAGCTTGAGCCACTCGCTGAGAAAGTTGACGCACGAAACCCCAACGCCGTGAAGACCGCCAGACACCTTGTAGGAGTTCGAGTCAAACTTACCGCCCGCGTGGAGAACCGTCATGACGACCTCGGCCGCCGAACGCTTTTCTTGTTTGTGCATGTCGGTCGGGATACCGCGACCGTTGTCGATGACGGTGATCGAGTTGTCCATATGGATCGTCACTTCGATCGTGTCGCAGTAACCTGCGAGCGCTTCGTCGACTGAGTTATCAACTACTTCGTAAACCAAGTGATGCAGACCGATATCGCCGGTCGAACCGATGTACATCGCGGGACGCTTGCGAACTGCGTCGCGCCCCTCGAGAACGGTGATCGAATCTGCACTATATTCCGTCTTTGCTTTAGCCAATTTCTTAAACCTCTTTTCTAAACTACCGGTCCAGCGTCTGTGTACGCCGATTCAATCTATTATTCCAATCCTTCGCGAACTCATCCGGGTCGAAGAAGCCGTTTATCGCCATTCAACCGTGCAGGAAGCGCCATACTCGATCGCGTTCACCGTCTCGAATGACACCGGCTCGGGTGAAATCTTTGGGTCCAACTGATCATCGGTGATCTCACACCGGTCGAGTCGTGTCTGCCATTCTGAAACCGATTCTTATCCGTCAGCACCGACTACACCTATTCCGGCGGCGCATTAATATCTATCTCGTTCGAAAAGCTGCGTTCGGACGGGAAAAAAATCCCGTGGTCACGACCGCGAGGGCAACCACTAAAACCACGAGGGTAACCGCGAAGCAGCAGCTTTTTCAAGATCCTCATACCGGCTTTTTACTCAGGTATTTTGGTTCGAAAACGGCTTAAGGGAGACGGAACAAATCTAGCGGAAATCAACCCTTAACTACGCTTGAAATTCTACCATTTTGGGACGGATTAAGACAGCCGAGGAACGGTTATTTTGAAGGCTAATCGCTTGTACTTACTCGACCGTTGCGAATCGCGAAAACCGAGGCATTTTGGGCGAATTTTTCGACGAAGCTCTCCTTGGACGTAGTGACGAACGTCTGGGTTTTTCCATCGAGAAACTCGAGTAGCTTTCCGATCCGACGATAGTCCAGTTCGGCGTCGATATCGTCGAGGAGGAAGAGCGGATATTCACCGGTCGTAGCGTGGTAGATCGAGATGTTTGCCAGGAGCAGGATCAGGACGGCGCTCCGCTGCTGACCGGCCGACCCGAACTTCCGAAGATCGTGTCCGTCAAACGTGATCTCCAAGTCGTCTCGATGCGGACCGATCAGCGCGTGTCCCGCGACTGTCTCAGCCTGTACCCGGAGCTGCAGACGCTCGGCAATGAGGCTCTCGTAGTCCGCCAGGTCCCCCTTTCCCTCAAGCGATGAAAGGTATCGAATCGACACTGCCTCATCGCCGAGGAGTCGTTTATCCAGGGCCTCATTCAGGCGCTCGACGATCCTTACCCGTCCTCGATGGATGCGAGCGGCAAGCGATACCAGTTGCTCGTTCCATGGAGCTAGCAACTCCGCTACCTTCGACAGCTCAAACTCGTTATCGCGGGAGTTCTGAAGCAATGAGTTCTTTTGCTTGAGGACGCGGTTGTAGTCCGCGAACGTCTGAACAAACGGGGGATGGATCCCAACGATGGCGTCATCAAGGAATTTGCGTCGCGTTTCGGGGTGACCACGAACAATGTCGACCGCGTCCGAATTGAAGACGACTGAATTCAACTCTCCTAGATACTCGGCCAGCGTGGTCTTCTTTGTATTGATCGTAAGGATCTTTGATTTCGACTGAAGAACTATCTGCAAGTCTCGAACGATCTCCTCCGCGCGTCTAACGCTCCCCCGGACGATGGCCATCTCCTGTTCGAACCGAATCGACTCCTGAGGCTTCCCGGTGCGGAAAGAGCGAGTCGTTGCAATGAGATGTATAGCCTCAAGCCAGTTGGTCTTACCCTGACCGTTTTCACCGACAAGTATGTTTAGGCCGGTTGAGGGAGAGATAGATCCGCTCAGATTTCTAAAATCTTGGGCCTCGAGGCGTTCCAGAAACATTCGGAAAGATGTTAACATGGCACTCGGTCGTGCCCCCTTCCGCTAGTTTTTTCGGACAACCGACTCGACCCGCAAGTCTTCTTATTACCTTTTTCCAACCCCCTGGAAAATATTTCTGAACTAGGCCCACATTGGCAATTTAGTTTAAATAAGGAGTGTTGAACACTCTTAAACACCTAACTGCCTCGCCTTATTTCCGCATGCGTAAGACCTTACTCACAATCGCATTGATCCTAATGGCCTCGACCGCAGCCCTTTCACAGCAGGCCCAAGCTCTAAAACTGGGGCAATTAGCACCGGAATTCTCGGGACCATCAATGGATGGGACTACTTATGACCTGAAGCAGCTCCAGGGAAAGGTTGTGCTATTGACCTTCTGGTCGACCCGCTGCCAGATCTGCCACGAGGAGATACCAAACCTCAATAAGATGGCGGCACGTTATCGCGGAAAGAACGTCGTTTTCCTCGCTGTGACGATGGAGAACGAAGCGAAGGTCGAACCGTACCTAAAGCGAAACCCTTTCAACTTTACGATCATGCCGAACAGCTTCGGCGTCTTTCTGCAGTACGCGGACAAGGATCGCGCGGGCAACGTCAACATGGGGTTCCCGGCTCACTTTCTGATCAAGCGCGACGGAACGATCGCACTCAGAACGGAAGGATGGGACAAGGCCGCCAATATTGACACGCAAATATCAAAACTGCTCGCCTCCGAATAATCTCTTTAGAGGATGCTACTCCTCTCTCTCATCCCGGCTGTGGGGACAGCCGGGATTTTTTTGTCCCGCGGAATCTTGTTGCGCGACGGACGGTGCGGTATATTCTGTTTTCGGCCGCGTCGCCTGACCGGTCTTGGAGAGGTAGCCTAATTGGTAAGGCAGTAGTCTTGAAAACTACCGCGGG
>DATEOJ010000367.1:0-19186 GCA_035274235.1 Pyrinomonadaceae bacterium | reverse complement strand
CATCGCCGTGCATCTGCGACCACAGAAATACCTTCAAGGGTCCCTTACCGAACTCGACTTGATAGATCTCGCGATTCGAAAAGCTGCGTCCTACCTCGTCAACGCTAAGGCCAAGTTTGCGAAGATCGTCGAGGTATTTTTTAAGATCTTTGTGACGGACGTTGGACGGAAAAATGCGCGTGACGTGTTCACGGTCCCAGAGTTCCACCAGTTGGGTGGGTGTTTGGGCGTCAATGTTCATTAGGAATGTTATGAAGAGAAGTGCCAGGGCCAGCGCTCGGTTCATATGTTGAAAAGATTAACGTAAAGTGCGCGACGCTGCACGCGGCTCAGCCGCAATGATGAGCGGAAGGGCTAATGCCCTTCCGAAAGAGGCTCATAATTCACGTGGAGGCTTCGCCTCCGGATGGCGGCATAGCCGCAAGAATTTAGGGCAATTTTCGGAAAGGCGCAGCCTTCCCGCTCATCATGCGGGCAAAGCCCGATTTTGCCCGGTGTCACGCTCGGCGTCCGGTATTTTCGCTTATGACCCTTAGTACCTCGGCCACACTCCATGCCTGAGCCGGACACCCCCGCGGCGTATGCGGGGCCTCAGCGTCAAAGATCTCCGAGATCTGTCCGACACCGGCCTCGGTGAGGTGTTTGCGAAACCCGTCGGCGATCTCGTTGACGCGATCGCTCCGCTCAGGGTAGGCACGTCGGTATGCATCGACAAACGGACCAATGAGCCAACCCCAAACGGTTCCCTGGTGATACGCGGAGTCTCGTTCCAACGGCGATCCGATATAGATCGGAACATAGCTCTCGTCCCGAGGCGATAACGATCGAAGCCCGACCGGGGTGAGCAACTCTGCCTCTACTTTATCGACGATCTTCTTCGAACGCTCAGCATCGAGCATTGAGTGATTCAACGAAACCGCAAATATCTGATTGGGCCTGATCGACGCATCGGGTTGACCGCCATCGATCACGTCGTACAAGCATTGCTCAATGTCATTCCAGAACAAGGCGTTGAAGCTTAGCTTCGTCAGGTCTGCCATCGCCAGATACCGCGCCTGGTCTTCGAGATCACCGAATAGACCTGCGAAGTCGGCCATGATCCGAAGGGCGTTGTACCAGAGTGCCTGGATCTCGACCGGCTTGCCGATACGCGGCGTTATCACGTTGTCGCCAATCTTTGCATCCATCCATGTCAACTGAGTGCCTTGCTCACCCGCGTACAGAAGTCCGTCGGTGTCGATGTGAATGTTGTATCGCGTCCCGCGAAGATGCCACACGAAAATGTCGGCGAGCTTTTCGTAAAGTTGGTCTCGAACAAAACCGTGGTCGCCGGTCGCGTGCACGTATGCGCGGATGGCTTCGAAGAACCAAAGCGTTGCGTCGACAGTGTTGTATTCCGCTTGATCACCCGCGTCAGGAAAACGGTTCGGGATCATGCCCTGCGAAATATGACGAGAGTATTCAAGCAGAATACCTCGCGCGATCTCGGGGCGTTGCGTCGCGAGAGTGAGCCCGTTAAGCGAGATCATCGTGTCGCGTCCCCAGTCAGAGAACCAGGGATAGCCCGCGATGATGGTATGCCCCCGCCCTCGTGCGACCACGAACTGATCAGCCGCCCGGACGAGTTGTGACGTGAACTCGTCGACGGCCCCCGATCTTTTCACGAGGTTCGAGCGTCGACGCATCTCGGTCTTTTCGAGCCGGGAGGCATCCGGACGCTTGGGTTCTTCGCTCGAGACGATCAACGACGCCGTGCGGGCTTCATCAAAGCGCATCGCGAACGGCTGGAAAAGGTCTTCTCGAAAATCGAACCCACGTTCGCGCTCGATGGCGTACTCGAAATCGTGATACCAATAACCGGTGCGGCGGATCTCATTCGCGGAATGATGAAAGAAGATCTCCGGCAGACTCTCAACCGGACGCATCCTCACTATCCCCAACTCCTCTTCAAAGCTGCGGTCAAACTCACCGCGCTCTTTGCTTAGTTGGTGATAATCGACAAATGAAAGTAATGGTCGGACCTCGAGCGTAACGTTTCGCGTGTCGCGACTGTTTGGACGCCGGATCTTCCAACGGCAGACAGTGGTGTTCTGTCCGTGCACCATAAAGATCGTCTTGGCGAGCTCGATCCCATCGATCTCATAGGTCCACATCGGAAATGGATCGAGACGAAACGACTTTAAGTATGCGAAGCCTTGAGGATGAACCCGGACCGGATACTGGTTGGACGACAACTCATAAGGGACATCATCGATCGTCAGTGTCTCTTCGATCTTCGAGACAAGCGTTACACGTCCGAGCGGCGGGTCAACAGCGGCGGTCAGTATCCCGTGATATCGACGCGTGTTTGCACCGGAGATCGTAGCAAACGCAAAGCCGCCGATTCCGTTAGTCTCCAGCCACTCGCGTGAGGTCGCGGCCTGGAAGTCCCCACAAATTGTCGAGTCGAACGCGATCATCACATCAAATACTACCCGCAGATCTCAGCGTACACGCGCTCCGTTTCTTCCAACATCGTCTCGAGTGAAAACTTCTCGGCGGCCCGGGCCCGCAACAATTCGCCGCGGCCAGACCGCGATCCATCGTCAAGGATTCGGCAGATCGCGTCCGCCAGTAGGACCGGCGATTGTGTCGGAACGAGAACATCCCGATCGCCTCCGAGAAGTTCTTGTGCGCCCTCCGTTGCAGTCGAGACGACCGGGGTGCCGCGGATCATCGCTTCAAGTATAGCCAGGCCAAAACTCTCAGAGTGAGATGGCGAGACGAACACATCGACTGCTGCGTAGAACGGAGCGGTGTCGTCCAGCCAGTCGAGCCAAATTATCTTGTCCTCCAGACCGAGCACCTTTGCAAGCCGACGTAATTCGCGACGGAACCGCTTGTCGATAGTATTGTCCAGACCAGTAATTATGAACTGACAATCCGGCACGTGCTTGACGACTTCCGCAGCAGCAAGAACGAAGTCGCGCTGGCCCTTCGTTTCCCGTAACTCTCCCAGCGTACCGACAAGGGGAACGTCTTCACCGATCGCATGAAACTGTCGAAATTGCGCGCGAAGCTGCGCTCGATCGCGAAGACTTTCAAGATCGAGTCCGTTCGGAATAACGACGACCTTCCGCGATGGAAACACTGTCCGCAACTCACCACCGACAAACTCCGAAACACCGATCGCCTTCGACAGATTCTTGAGCGCGAACTTGTTGAATGGTTTCAGCGGCGACAGCATATGCCGCGTCAGAACAAAGCGTGCACGACTTGCTGCGAGACATGCGATGCTCGCCGGAACATAGTCGCGAGCCACGTGAGCGTGAACGATGTCGATGTTCTTCTCGCGTACAAAGTCGGCGATCTTTATCGCACTGAGGATACCGAAGGAATTCCTGATCGAAACCTGGAGAATGTTTTCATCGGGTACAAACGACAGGCGGTGGCGCCAATCGCTGGTCGGACGCAGGGCGACGAAAACTTCGTGTCCGCGCGCGGCGAGGTTTCGACAGAGATCGACAATGTGCCGCTCGGTCCCGGAGTAATGCCTCGCTGAAGAAATGTGAAGAATTCTCACGCTTAATTAAATTCTTAATCCGTTCCCCTCCGCCGGTCAATTACGGCGTCCCCGCGACAAAAAGAAAAAAGCACGCTTGCGAGCAAGCGTGCTTAAGGTTAACTCGAATTCAGCCTAACTTAGAACTGGAATCGAGCGGCTAACTGGAACTGTCGTTCACGATAAAGCGTGCTGCTGGTTCCGGTTATATTGCCGAAAGTCGGGAAGTATGTAAGTGTCGTTGCGTTTCCGGCTCGCGAGTACATCGTCGTTTCAACTCCGAAAACATGCGTCCGATTTAACAAGTTGAAGCCTTCAGCGAGTAGCTCAAGGTTCATGCTCTCAGTTATTTTGAAACGCTTCGACAGCCGGGCATCCAAGTTCATCAAGTCGGGCAGACGGAAGCTATTTCTATCAAGCAGGGGAACCTGGCTTCCACCAAAGCTCCTGTTGAGACTCGTTCCCGAGATAGTACCGCTGTAAGGACCACCAGACATATAGGTGAATATCGGCGAGAAGGTCCAGCCATTCGCTGCGTAGTTAGCCCATCGGTCGCCTCCTTTGTAGAAGGTCGGTGCCCAAACCGCACTCCCGACAAACTTATGTCTGCGATCAAAGTTACTGTATCCGATGTCGTACGTCTGATCGAGGATGTCGTACGGGCTATTAGTCTGAGTAAACGTCGCCGAGTTCTGGTTGGTGTCAGTCGACTTAGCCAGCGTGTAGCTCGCTTGGAACTGGAGTCCGTCCGTAAAGCGACGATTGATCTGAGCAACGAAAGCGTTGTACTCGGACTTGACCGTGCTCTGGATTCGGGTCCTTGCCTGATTACCGATGGACGGCAAACGGTTGTATTGGGGCAGGGAGATCGTCTGACCATTCAGCGGTCCACCAGAGAACGTGAATGTCGTGTTAACGCCCGTCGGACATGCTCCCGCAGGCAGCGGCGTCGGGAGAGCAACGCAGGCAATGTTGTTCAGATCGTAGAACGTGGGCAAATGCCTGCCCAAGCTTCCGATGTAAGACAACGAGACCGACGTGTTTCTCATGATCTGACGCTCGAACACGAAGTCATACTGGTGGATTAACGGCGCCTGGAAGTTCTCAGCAAAGAACTGAACGGCCGTTCCAACGGTTCCGACAGCGCTTGAAGGAAGTACGTTCGGAAATAGCGGCGACGCTGCGTCAGTCGGCTGAAGTGCAATCTGAGCCTGCCCGCCGGGATTTCCCGTGTTGATCAGAGCGTTGTAAATTGTCGAGCTCTGAATTCGTCCGTAGTAGATACCGTAACCGCCGCGGATACTGGTTTCGCCATTACCCGTTACGTCATAGGCAAACCCGAAGCGTGGACCGAAATTATTGGAATCGCTTGGTATGGTCGACGTCGCCTCGGCAACTGTTCGACCGTCATAAGGAATAACCTCGGTGCTCGTGCTGGGGATTTGCGGCTCCGGCATCTGGATGTACTCGTATCGCAGTCCGAGATTAAAAGTCAGCCTCGACGTCCAGCGGAGGTCATCCTGGATGAAGAAGTTATAGTCCGTTGTCGACAGATCCAAACCTGTCAGTCCAAGGCCTTGCTGAAACTGACCGGTGTAGCAGCGACCGACTAAACGAGTGGTCGTCGCACACTGGGTAGTACCCGGAAGGGGGGTTCTGAAATTGGTGTAATCAACGATGAAATCATTGATGTTTCCATAAGAGTAACTTCCCGCACCTCGGAAAAGATTTTCGATCTCGTCGCGAACGAAATTAACATCACCGCCGAACTTAATGTTGTGGCGTCCCTTGATCCACGTAATTGTGTCGGCAAACTGAAGTCGCTTCTCGTTCGGGAACGAATTGCGATCAAGGAAATTCGGCGTTCCAAACTCGAAGCCGCCAGTGATCGACACGCCAGGTGATCGAGTTCCACCAAGGGCTGTCGAGGGTTCACCAGGCAAGGGTTCCACACTAAACTGACGTTCGAAATCGCGGCTCCACTGGAAGCGAAACTCGTTTAGAAGCGTCGATGTAAGCGTCGACTGCAACTTGGAATTCACGCTATCAACTGACACGAAATCATCTCCCCAGTTCGAGCGGGCGCGCTGGACAACCGGAGCTGTCTGGACGCCGTTGGGTGACTCCCATCGCATACGGTTGTAGCTGATATTGAACAGGTTCTTGTCGTTGATCTGCCAATCGATCTTCGGAAGAAAAATGATCTGGTCGCCCTTTCGAGGATTCTCACCCGCTACTGACACGAGGAATGCGAGCGAACTGTCGATCTGAGCGTTAGTAAGTCCGCGTGCAAGGAGAGTCGGACGATTTACGGTGTTAAGGAAGTTCTGATTCGTAAAGGTAGCAATTCCCGGAAACTCGCGTGACTGCTGATCATACGAAAAGAAGAAGAACAAACGGTCCTTAACGATAGGACCACCCACTGCTCCACCCCACTGTTGACGAACGTCGCGCGGCTTGACCGGGACGAGAGTCGACGTACCGCCCGGGCCTAACACGGGCAAAAACGAAAGTGGGTTGCGTGCTGCATTACCGCCGTTGCGGTTGTAATAAAAGAGGTCTCCGTGAAACTCGTTAGTGCCGCTCTTAGTTACAGCGTTTACGACACCGCCGGCCGAACGGCCGTATTCTGCGGAATAATTCGAGGTGTTCACCTGAAATTCACGGATTGCGGCCTGGCTGATCACATAGTTGATGCGAGTTCGTCCGCGCTCCTCAGAGAAGAAAGCCTGATTGTTATCGCCGCCATCGATCGTGTTGTTGTTAAGAAGTCCTGAGACGCCACGAAAACTGATCAATCCAAAAGTTCCATCAGGAACCGTGCTCGGCGTCAAAAGAGCGAATTCAGACCATCGACGACCGTTGATCGGAAGTTCGTTGATCGATGTCTGGTTGATGTTCACCGCATTAGCGTTGTCAGTTGTGTTGATGACCGGTGCCTCAGCCGTCACCTCGACTTCTGCGACTGCAGAGCCGAGCGTCAACGGTATATCCACCGGTGTCGATGAACCGACCTCCACGATGATGGTGTCAGCCTTTGCCGGAGCGAAGCCGGACACAGCAGTTTCGACAGTGTAGGTACCGGGAGGAAGATTTGTGACACGGTAGCCGCCATCCTCATTGGTAACGGCAGTGACCACAGCGTTGGTGCCCGTATTCGTGACGGTTATCGTCGCGTTCGGGACTACTTTCCCTTGAGGGTCGGTAACGGTGCCGTTGATTCCTCCAGTTGTCGTCGACTGAGCAAAAAGCTGACCGACGAAGAGCAGCAGGCTTAACGTTAGCAAGCCTGAAAGTTTCGAAAGGTTTTTAGTCATTGGTTTAATTGACCTCGAGTTATATCAAATCTCAGTAATTGATTCGCGGTGTCGTTAAGTGACAGCAAAATATTGAATTTTGGATTTTTATCTTGCTTTTCGGATGCTCCGGGGAAGAGTGATCGCAGGACATCAGAAGCATCGCAACAACCGCACGCCTTGTAATAAAAATTAAGTATTGCTTTTACAGACCCTTACAAATCTCACGTCGAAACCTGAAAACCACTAAATCAACTGTGTAAATTCGTAATATGAAGGGCATCTATCGTAACGCAACTTCGATTCCGAAGCCAACCATCGGCTTAGGCCGGTTGAGTCTGGTTTGAAGGTAGCTCAAACGATCGACACGAGCACAAAATCGTTAACGGTATGTAAGCCAAACGTAACCTCCTCGCGAGGATAATCGGCTTCGTCATTACGACCCACTTTGTCTCCTGAGTGACCAACGAGACTCTCCCAAACTGCTAGTCTGATGTCCCTCTGAAGTGATGCAGTAAAAAGAATTTGCCCCCTTCAGAGGGAAACTTGACTTTTTTGTAAAATTACCTTAGATTGGTCGGGCGTTCGAGCGATCTTTGGAAAATAAATGTTGTTTTGGACGCGATTAATACTACCGAAAAAGGGGGGATTTTATGGCTCAGGTAGATTATTCTACAGCATCATACAAGACGCCGATGCACCATCGCATACTGGCGAATATGCCGGTAAAGGCGAGTTGGGTAGATGAGGAGAGCGGTAAGCGGATCAGCGTTAACGGGATTACCGAGAACGTTGGCGAGACGAGCACACTGGTGAATCTCGAACAGCTGCCGCCCGTCGGAAGCGAGGTGAAGCTTAAGATCCTTGAAGAAGACAAGCCTATCATCGAGGTTTCGGCCCAGGTTATCCGGGTCGAGCGTGATCCCAGCAAACCGCTTGCGGCATTATCCATTTCAGAGAATTTGAAGAAATGGAAAAACGTCGCGATGGAAGCTGCCCAGAAATGGGTGATCAGGCATTGGCAACTTAACTACGAAGAAGAGTGGGTTAATTAATTTCGCTTTCATTCGTTATACATGGCTGAGCGGGAAGATTCGATATTGAGCTTCCCGCTTTCTTTTTTTGTTAGAGTTCTTTTCGACGATCGCACGGCAACGGCCATTCATGGTCGTGCATCATTCAATCGAATGAGATTTGTTTTAGTTTTAGGTTTGGTTGTTTCGTTCAGTCTCGCGGGTTTCGCTCAAGACAAGCCGCTAACGCAGACCGAGTTTGTAAAGATGCTCTACGGTCTGCAAACCGACCCACGAGGTAAGAGCGATATCGTGGATGCACTTCGTCGGCGTGGCATCGCGTTTCCGCTGACTGACGGTATTCGCAGCCTTGCACGGTCGAAGGGCGGTAATGACGACGAGCTCAAACGCTCACTCGAAGAGGCCGAGCGACGACGCAAAGATCCCGAAGGTTCAAAACTTCCACCTAGCGCCGAAGCGACCGCGTTTATAGAAAAGGCTCGCGTAAAAGCGATCGAGGCCGTCGAGGAAATGCCGGACTTCGTCGTGAAGCAGTTGATCACGCGGTCCGAAGCGTTCGCCGGCACCGGCAATTTCCGGCCGTACGATAATCTCGTCATCGCCGTCAGCTACAGCGATGAGAAGGGCGAACAGTATCGTGTCCTGGCGAAGAATGGAGAACCGGTTCAGGACGCGACGACCCAACGTAGCTATAGCGGACTAGACGGTGCGACTTCAGGCGGCGAGTTTGTCGAGGACCTGCGTAAGATCTTCAAACCTGAGAGCAAGACACATTTTGAGATCATCACAACGGATGTCGTTCGCGGACGGAGAACATTTGTCTACGACTACGTCATCAACATCGAGAACAACAAGGATGGCGGCGTCGGACTAAAGGGACCGTCTTACCAATCGTCACCTGCCGGCGAAAAAGGACGCGTCTGGATCGACCGCGAAACTGCTCGCGTCCTGCGAGTCGATTATCAACTAACTGATATCGCTCCGTCGTTCCCGGTTAAGTCAGTCACCAAGTCGATCGACTATGACATGGTCGAGATCGCCGGAGACAGATACCTGTTGCCGATCATCTCGGACTTCCGTGGAATTGTTCAGGGTGGCGATAAACGGTTCGAACAACGGAATGTGATTCGGTTTAAGAATTATCAGAAGTATGGAACCGAAGTTACGATCGTCGAAGAGGACACGGCTCCGGCTTCGGAAGAGAAACCGAATCCGTAGAGTCTAGTGCATGGCGTAGTAAGCGCCGGCGGCAAGAAGTCCGAGCCAGATCAGGCCTTTGCCCAAGAAGAAAAGAAATGCAACTACCCCGGCTCGCTTGGCCCACTTGCGTGCCGGACATTTCTTTTCTGAGGACTGCTCGATCATCGGTAATAAGGTATCGGTTCGGGCCGCAGGATTCAAATCATTTCGGATAAGATTCTTCACAAAATGGCGCGACTGACTCTTAAGTTTGCAGTTCCGTTACTTTGCCTTATCCTCTTTTCAGGCGCGTTCGCCCAGAACGCGCCGCCGAAAGAACAACATAAACGCGAGGCTCATTTGGTCGAACTCACCTCTCTTGATAACACCATCAAACTCGATATCCGTTATGCCACCGCCAACAACTTTGTTGGTCGCCCGGTGTATCCGGAAGCTCGTGCTTTTCTTCAGAAGCCCGCGGCCAACGGGGTCGTAAAGGTTCATCGGAAGTTGAAAGAGCGCGGACTTGGCATCGTCATCTTCGACGGTTACCGCCCGTGGTCGATCACGAAGTTGTTTTGGGACGTCGTTGCCGATAACCAACGCAAGTTTGTCGCAGACCCCGCGAAAGGATCGAAACACAATCGCGGCTGCGCGGTAGATCTGAGTGTGTTTGATCTAAAGACCGGTGGGTTGATCGATATGCCGTCGGGCTATGACGAATTTACCGAACGCGCGTCTCCGACGTATGCCGGTGGAACCGACAAACAGCGAGCTAATCGCGACATGCTGCGAAAGCTGATGGAAGATGTCGGGTTCACGGTGAACCCAAATGAGTGGTGGCATTTCGATTACAAGAACTGGCAGGACTACGACATCTACGACATCGCGTTCTCAGCGGTTGGAAACAAGAAGTAAAAAGTAAAAGGTAAAAAGTAAATAGCAGTGGCAAATCGAAGTCTGCCGCTGCTATTTATTTTTCACCTTTTACTTTTTACTTTCGCCCTATTCCGCCGGTTTGGCCGCTTCCTTCGCCTTACCGGCTTCGATCTGCAAGATCACCTTCACGTCATCCGAAAGCGATGGCACGCCACTCGGCAGATTGTTGCCGAAGTTCACACCAAAGTCGCGACGGTTGATCGTCGTCTCGCCGGCGATCCCCATCTTCATTCCTGCACGCTCCGACGCCGGAAGCCAACCCGAGATCTCGAACGGGATCATCACGGATTTGGTCACGCCTTTCATCGTAAGATCACCAGTGACGACCCAGCCTTTCCCCTTCTTCTCAACCTTCGTGCTCTTAAAGGTCATCTCCGGAAACTTCTCGACCTCGAAAAAGTCTTTGGTGCGAAGGTGATTGTCGCGGGGTGCGACGCCCGTGTCGACGCTGGTCATCATCGCCTTGAAGCTCACCGACGATTTTGTGACGTCGTCAGCATTAAAATTAACTTCACCCGTGAAGTCGCGGAAGAATCCAGGGACCTCTATCAGACCCATGTGCTTCACTTTGAAACCGATAAAGCTGTGGTTCTTATCGAAGTTGTACGTGCCGGTCTCACCGTGGTCTTTGTGAGCCGCCGCAGCGAAGCGTTCCGCGAAGCCGCGATCGACAGCTTGCGTCGATACGCCCCAACTCACGAACGCAACCGCAGAAACAAAAATTGCAAGAAACAGAATCTTTCTCATCTTAGGTCTCCTTATTCTTAAAATGGCTTTCTGAATTATGCGGTAACTGCGTTTTGATGCAAGCGCCGCGAAGTGCGTTTGGCTCGAGTTGTCTTCAAGTCTCTTCTGTTAGAATCACGTTATGAATCGACCCGAAAAGAACGAGTACGATCCGTACTACGAAACGTACGTCTCGCTTGTGGTGGACGACGACATCGTCGCGACTCTCGGTTCCCAACCGACCCGCCTGCAGGATTTATTCACCGCCCTGCCGGAAGAGAAAGGCTCGTACGCATACGATGAAGGAAAGTGGAGCGTCAAGGAAGTTCTCAGTCATTTGATCGATGGCGAACGGATGTTCGCCTATCGGTTGTTTCGAATTTCGCGAGGCGACGAGACACCGATCGAGGGTTTCGAACAAGACGGATACATCGAGAATGCACACGCGAATGGTCGTAGTTTTGGCGACCTGCTTGAAGAATTTTCGTTGCTGCGTCGCGCGAATCTTATGCTCGTTAAGAATCTTAACGACGACGGGTGGACGAAGGTCGGTACCGCGAACAAGGTTGAGATCTCATCCCGTGCTTTGATCTACATCATGGCCGGGCACATTGAACACCACCTCGGCATTCTGAAAGAACGTTATCTTGCGTGATCTGAAGTTCGACGTCGTTATTATCGGTGGTGGTGCCGCCGGATTGTTTTGCGCTATCGAGGCAGGTCGTCGAGGGCGGAAAGTTCTCGTCATTGAGCGCAATGCTCATGTCGGCCGAAAGATAATTATCTCGGGCGGCGGTCGCTGCAACTTCACGAACGCAAGCACGACTCATGAGAACTTTGTTTCGAAGAATCCGCACTTCTGTAAGTCCGCCCTCGCTCGCTACACGCCCTCCGATTTCATCGCTCTCGTAAAAAAGCACCGGATCGAATTCTACGAAAAGAAGCTCGGCCAACTATTTTGCCGCGAGAGTTCGCGAGCGATCGTCGACATGCTCCTAAAGGAGTGCGAGCGAAGTCGGGTCAAACTCATGACCGGACATTCGGTCGATCGGGTCGAACGCGTCGATCATTTTCATCTCGAAACAACTGCCGGTAATATTCGCTGCGATAGTCTCGTTATCGCTACTGGAGGACTATCGTTCGCAAAAGTTGGAGCGACGGATTTCGGCTACAAAATCGCAAAGCAATTCGGTCTGAAGATCGAACCAACCCGACCGTCGCTGGTTCCCCTCGTATTCGAAGGCTCGGACTCGTCGAGATCTCTTGCCGGCATTTCCGTCGACTCGATCGTCTCGACTAGCGGACACAGCTTTCGTGAGCAGATCCTTTTCACTCATCGGGGATTGTCCGGTCCGGCGATCCTGCAGATATCAAACTACTGGCGGCGCGACGAACCCGCCTCGATCGATCTGCTTCCGCTGACTCCGGTTAGCGATCTGCTGCATAGCGTAAAGACCGGACGTAAACTGGTTTCGAATCTCCTCAGCATGCATCTTCCCGAGAAAATTGTAGCGACCATCCTTCCATCCGACCTTGCGCGAAAAACTGTCGAGCAACTAACCGAACCCGATATCGAACGCATCCAAACTCGATTTAATTCCTGGAGCGTGAAGTTTAAGGATACCGAAGGATACGACAAGGCCGAGGTTACCGCCGGTGGCGTCTCGACAGACGAGCTTTCGTCGCAAAGTATGGAAGCACGTAGAGTTTCGGGATTGTTCTTCGTCGGTGAGGTGGTCGATGTGACCGGATGGCTGGGCGGTTACAACTTTCAGTGGGCGTGGTCGTCGGGCCACGCTGCCGGCCAGGTAGTTTAAAAAACGAAAGGGGAAACGTCTCCCACACCGTCTCCCCCCGTTCGTACCGATCACGTGGAGTGACCAGTAACGAAGTTGATACTTTATAGAGTCGATTTCAAAAAAGTTTACAAACTAGTGAACGACCGTGTAAGATACTTGCACAATCGTTGAACCTTGTCAATAACCAAATAATGCAGAACGAAAATAAAAATTTTACTGGTCGATTGGTGGAAGTTTGTGGCACATCAGAGCCTGCAAAGATTCAACGATTGTTGGACATCTCATACCAGGCTGCGAAAAATTATTTGCAAGGACGCATGCCGGACTCGAACGTGCTTCTCACAATTGCGAACAGAACTCCCTATTCAATTCACTGGCTTCTAACCGGCCGGGGCGAAAAACTTGTCGCTCGTCAGGACGCGATCGATACACCTCTAACTGCTCACCAGATACGCGATCTGGTGAGGGAGGAGTGTGGGAAAGTAATCAACGAGTTACTAGTGGAGAGTCGAGGATCGACTCAGCAAAAAGTCGTTGTCTTACAGTCCGCGAATCTGAAGTCGGAAAAGATCAAGGAAGCGATCTTTTCCGAGCCAGATACAAGAAACGCGAATCCCGGTTAGCCGTTTAATCCCAATAACTCACCGAGCTCATTCAACAGCCACTCGATATTGGTTTCGCTTTCACAGGTAGTTGCAGGTTGGCCGTTATTGGTCTGACCTTCATCCGCCGGGCACACGACCGTCGTGGTCGGATTGGACGGGTTATTCGCCAAACCACCACCAGCCATTTCGCCGTCGGCGAATCCTACAGAGCTAAGTAGTGCAATCGTTACGACTATTTTGAGAATCGTCTTTTGGATACTTTGCATTTTTCCCCCCAAGTTTTTTTGCGAACTTGTTGATGCTTTGAGGCATCGCCGTTATAATACAACGGACAAAAAGAACCCCGGCCATGAACCCCCTCCAACCACACATTGCCCGGGCGCACAAAGCCCTCACCCGCGAGCTATTCGTGCTCGAGCGCACCGGTGAATTTGATCGGGCTTTTAGCGCTCTCAGAGGCATCTGGGAAGACACCACCGAAACGCCGTTGGTCGACGGCCTTGATAGGCGTACGTCAGCGGAAATGTTTCTTCGGTGCGGGGCCCTCATCGGTTTCCTTGGTCACATCCGTCAGATCCCGACTTCCCAAGAGCGGTCGAAGAATTTATTGACGCGTGCCCGATCGATCTTTCTTGAGATCTACGACAATGAAAAGATCGCGGAGTGTGAAAACTACCTAGCGTTGGCCTACTGGCGAACGGGGGAAATTAACGAGGCAGAAAGCTGGGTCGACGAGTCGTTCTCACACGAACTCCTCGAGTCTTCGGATACGCGGCTTTACTCACACGTTATCCGCAACGTTGTTAGATTTTCTCAAAAACGCTTTGTAGAAATCCAGTCCAGCTTCAAAGAACTCGAAAAGACGTTCCTCCAGTTCGGAGACGACTTCCTAATCGGCAATTTCTACATGAACTTCGGGATCGCTTCGAGAAATCTTGGCGACACCGCTGGTGCGTTGCTTTCTCTCGAAACAGCACGCAATCATTTCGTTCGGTCAGGAAACAAGATCCAGGTAGCGATGGCGGAGAACAATCTGTCGCATCTCTACAAGCACCAGCGTCGATTCCGCGACGCTCATGATGCGATCGATCGGGCAAGTGAGTTATTTCGCGAGATAGGCGATCGTACGCGCGAGGGTTACTCGTACGATACAAAAGCCGCAATATATTTTGACGAGAAGCGTTTCGACGCCGCCCTCGAGACAGTGAATCGCGCGATCTCGATCCTGGGAACAAGTGAGAACTTTGGTTATCTGACGGACACGATAACCACCAAGGCGAAGATCCAACTTCACCTCCAGGGTTTTTCGACCGCGACTCTGACGCTTCTCGAAGCCGTCGACCTCGCAAAGGTTCGCATCGGCGAAGAGGCCGCTCACAGGTTAGTTTGCGAGTTTGAACAGGCTCTCGAGGATCGCAACGCCGCCGACAACGCTCCGCCGGAGCGCACGGGCGTCGCATCCGGCGACCTACAGCTCGTTCTTCCGCCGTCGATCTCACACTACAAGGATTATCAGGGAGTTTGGATCACAAACTCGGATCTCGAGTCGCATGGGCTTTCCCGCGGTTCGCTGGCGGTGGTTGTACCGACAAGCGTCAAACGCGGTGATCTGGTGGCGGTGATGGAGATCGAGAACGAATCGGTTAGCTGCGGATTCTACGACACTGACTTCGGTATAGTCTGTCTCGAGGCGGGCGGCGCGGAGCCTCAACTGTTCGATAAAACTGCGGTCAAGGTCCTTGGCAAGATCGTTGGCGTTTGCCGGGCCGAGAAAGTATCGGGCGGGACCGTCGAGGTCGAACCGATCGACCTGTGATCATCTGAACGAAGAGATATCCATCCCGTAACGTTCCTTCACATATTCCTCCGCAGCCTCGTTCACATTCTTTAAGTTTTCCAAGCGTCGCTCCGACTTCTTTATGAACGTCTTTGTTCGCTCGGCCATGTGCTTGAGCAGATCGCGGCCTTCCACCATCTCGGCCTCAACCTTTCCACGAAGCACGAACAACTCCGAGACCTCGGCTTTTAGTTTTTCTTCGCGAAGCTCTTTGAGTCTCGCCTTGATCTGCGCGGTCTGACGGATCGCACGGACCAGATCGTCTCCGATCGAATCTCCGCGGACGGTGTCCGGACTATTCTTAAAATCCTCGACCAGTTTGTTTAGCTGCTTTTGGTCACCCGCTGAGTACGCTTCGTTCAGCCTCGCCATCAAACCGTGTCGCTTTTCTTTTTCGTCAGCGTCGAGTGCCAGATCGGGGTGGATGATTCGCGCGAGATTGTGGTAGGCCTTCTTCGCTTCCGGAGTAGGATTCCATTTCGACGAACACTCAGCCGCTTCGTTGTTCGCCGCTGACTCTTCGGCTCGGCGCCTCAATTCCTCGGCCTTCTTTTTTATTTCTTCGTCGTCGGGAACTAGTTTGTACTCTTCCTCGGCGATCTGTGCTTCGATCTCATCTAGATCCGCATAAAGCCGCCCGACCTCCATCTTGTAACGCGCCTCAAACTGCTCCAGTTCGCCACGAAGATCGGCCATCTCTTCCTCGCGATCCGCAAGTCGATCTTTCAGCCGCTCCAGGACGCGCTGCTTTTTGGAAAGCTCGATCTCTTCCGGTGTCAGTTCTTTCATGAATACAAATTCATCGGACGCGTCAGCAACTCGATCGGGTCGATGATATTGAGCGCTTCGCGGACATAGTATGGCTCGCCCGCTTCACAACCTATAAGAGATCCGAAATATCTTGAACGGCTTTCCAGTTCGAGAAGAAATGTCTTGCTCGTCAGACGCGTCTCCGGCTCCTTCGAGTTTGGATCGTAGAACTGCGAACTATGCGCGCGGATAGCCTCCATCTTCGCGTCGAGAAAATCTGAAATGTCGACAATGAACGATGCTTGAACGTGCCGGGAAAAAATATTGTGTGCGACCATCGGCACCGGGATCTTCTCGTCTCCGGTCTCCTCATCGTAGCGTTTCATGCTCGCCACCCGCGCCGACTCGCGGACAAGTTGGGCGATATGATCGTGATCGGGATGCGGGTCGTTCAACTGGTGCGTGAGAATCACACGCGGCTTCAATCGACGTAACACGCGCACAAGTTTTGTTCTCGATTCGTCGTCGACAAAAACATGGCCATCCACCAAACCAAGATTTTCACGCACATCGAGTTTAAGTATCCGCGCGGCTTCTTTCGCTTCCTGTTCCCGCCCCTCGACCGTTCCACGCGTTCCCATCTCGCCGCGCGTGAGGTCGAGAGCACCCGTCCGGTAGCCGAGGTGCTTCATCTTTAGAAGCGTACCGCCGACCGTGAGCTCGACATCGTCCGGATGGGCGAAAATTGCGAGAATATCTACTTCCATTGCACTCTGTTAGAGTCTAATTACTACAGTATGTTCTGGCAATCGGAGATCGAAACATGGAGCTGACGGTACTCGGCTCCGGCACCTCAGTTCCGCACCCGAAGCGAAGCAGCTCGGGTTACTGGCTTGCGACCTCAAGCGGCACGATCTTGCTCGATTGCTCAGCATCGTCGATTCATCGAATGGCCCAGGAGCGGCTCGACTGGCCGAATCTCGACGCTATCTGGATATCGCACTTTCACCTCGATCATCTTGGCGGACTCGCTCCGCTTTTGTTCGGAACCAAGCACGCGCCAGTAACTCAATCGCGGACGAAGACGCTTCGCATCTTCGGTGCTAGCGGACTCCGTCGCCTGATAGAGACCTTTAGCGAGGCGAATGATTATCGATTACTTCAGCAGCCGTTTCCGATCGAGATCGTCGAGATCGAGGCATTGGAAAAGTTCGAGATCCTTCCGGGCGTCGAGGCAGTAGCATTCTCGACACCGCACACCGAAGACAGTCATTCGATCCATATTCGCGATAAGCAGTCGACACTCGTCTACACGTCCGATACCGGCCCCCTTGACGCCCTTGCAGCATTTGCCCGCCGTGTTGACCTTTTAGTAATGGAATGTTCGTTTGTTCGGAATAAACCCGTCGCGAAACATCTCGAACTCATCGAGGCGATCCACATCATCCGAAAAGCAGAACCGAAAAGAGCAGTGCTCACGCACCTCTATCCCGAATGGGACGATGTGGATTTCGACGAAGAGGTAAGAAAGCTGGAGTCAGAGATCGATATTAGGAAAGCGTTCGACGGAATGACGATCGCCCTTTCCGGACAAACTGAAAACTGAAAACTAAAAAGTGAAAACTGAATTCGTTTTCAGTTTTCACTTTTAGTTTTCAGCTTTTAGTTTTTGGTTTTACTTGACGTTCCGTTTCGCCATCGCCATCAACTCTTCCGGCATCCACTTTTCGAGTACCTTGTTCTCGGCTTCGGCGATCGACTTGCCGCGGTTTCGCCATTCCTTTGCCGGATCATCCTCGCGTCCCGACTGCTTCGGATAGTTCTCAACTTGTTCAAGACTGATGATTATCCCGTGGGCAATATCGTTCCAGTCGTTGTTCTGGATACCGCGAAGGACGATCGGCAGCCCTGCGGTCCAGTCTTCCTCGGGTGCGATGTTGTCGTATTCAGGGATGGTCAAAAACGCGGTCTCGGGAACCGGTTTTGTGCCGAATTCACTAATGATCCGCGCCTTAACATCCGAATAAGGTGCCGATGGGGCAACGGCGCGCATCTCGAGTGCTCGTCTGAAAATGTCGGAAACTGTCGGGTGGCTGCTCATATTTGTACCGACAGATTACCACAACGACGGTACGGAGCTTAATCGTCTTGACCGTGATAATCTAGGCCGAAAACATGAGACGAGCCATCTACCAAACCCATCTGATTCTCGGCATTCTAGTCTCAATTCCCGTGCTTGCGTGGGCGTTGAGCGGATTCCTTTATGCACTTCCGAACACAGTCGAGGGCGGAACTATAGAGAAAATCGATTCGGCACGAGTAAGGATCGCTCCGACCGACGCTATCACGAAGGCAAACGAACTCGCTGGAAAATCGTTACCGACCACCGCGCTCACACTCTTGATGAAAGACGGTCGTCCTCAATACCAATCAATCGGCGGACTCGGTGCCGACTCCATCTTCATCGACGCCGAAACAGGTGAAGCCAGTTTCTCAAAACCTCCGACCTGGAAAACGCGTTTCTTCAGAGAAGCTCATTTCTACTTTTTCGCCGGCGGCTGGCAGGTCACCCTGTTGCTAATATTCTCCGCACTTGCCGCACTCTCGGCGGCGACCGGAATCTATCTGAACTTCGTCTATTGGTCGCGCCGACTCGGCGGCGGCGGTGGTGCTACTCGTACCTGAGAAAAGTCCGCCGACAACTTCCGTGTTGCCTAAAATCATCTGAACCGCTAGCCTTTACTGGAACCAGCGGGAGCCACGCAAAATGAAATTTGCCCTAACACTAGCCTTTATCCTCACGAGCGTTGTCGCCTCGTTCGGGCAGAACGAGCAGTCGCCCATTGTCGAGAAGGACATCGCGTACAAAGACTGGGACTTTAAGAACGTGCAGACCGGTCAGGACATGAATCTTCGCAAGTTCACGAATGGGAAAAAACTTGTGATGGTCGTCTACTTCGCTCCGTGGTGTCCAAACTGGAAACATGACCTGCCAATGGTTCAGCAGTTCTACGACAAGTATCGCGACAAGGGGTTCGACGTCATTGCGGTCGGCGAATACGATCCGGTCGACGCGATGAAGAAACACATCGAGCAATACAAACTGACGTTTCCAATTGTCTGGGAATCGGATCTGCGAACTGCAAAGCAGACCACCTCTCACTACGAATACCGTCGCTCAACCGGTGACACGCGGAACTGGGGTTCTCCTTGGTACATTTTTCTCGAAGTTGGAAAGCTGGAGACGAACGGACTGGTAATGACGAAACGCACGTCGGTCGTGAACGGCGAGTTGATCCAACCTGAAGCCGACAAGTTTATTCGAGAAAAGTTAGGACTACCGGCCGGGGGCGAGGCGAAACTGACGTCGCAGAATGCGACGGAAGTATGCGATCCGGAAAAGCCGGCGGCGTCCGCGCTGGCAAAGCCGGACAAAAAACCGTAACGAATTCGAAAGTGAAAAAGGGCCGGCACCTTAAG
>DATEOJ010000366.1:0-8711 GCA_035274235.1 Pyrinomonadaceae bacterium | reverse complement strand
CCGGTTCGATGCCGCGTCCGCCGTAAAGCACGCGACCGCTCGGCGTCGTCACAGGAACTCCGGCGGGTTTTGGTTTTCCGCCTTCCTCCTGATGCGAGTAGTAATCGTAGATCGAACCGCTCGAGTAATCTCTCTGCAGCGAACGTCCGAACGGCGTGTAATAGCGGGCGATCGTAAGCGTCATTCCGGTACCGTATAGCAACGGAACCACACGCTGGACCAAACCCTTTCCGAAACTCTCGGTCCCGACAAGCATTCCACGTCCGTAATCCTGTATCGCACCCGCGACGATCTCGGACGCGGATGCCGAACCGCCGTTAACCATCACAACCAGCGGGAAATCGTCGACCTGTCCGCCACGCGACTTTAGATCCTGCACGCGCTCCGTACCGTTCCGGCCTTTTACGGAAACAACCGTCTGCCCGCTCGGGACGAATTTCCCGACAACATCGATCGCCTGCGGCAACAGACCTCCGGGATTACCGCGGAGATCGAGCACGAGGCTCTTCATGCCCTGCTTCTGAAGTTCTTTGATCGCGTCGCTAAGTTCGTCGGACGTCGTTTCCTGGAATCCTCCAGTCAGACCGACGTATCCGACACCGTTCGGCAGCATGAAGTAGTTGCGGATCGATGGGAGCGGAACGCCACCGCGAACGATCTCGAACTCAAGCGGCGTCGCCGACGACACGCGTTCAACCTTTACCTTGACCGGCGTTCCGCCGGTGCCCCGTACGTTTTTGGAAACTTCCGAACTAGTCCACTTCGTCGCATCCTTTCCGTCAACGGTTATAAACCGGTCGCCGTAGCGAAGCCCAGCCTTCTCGGCCGGCGTGTTTGGAATGACCGATTGAACATACACGCCATCGCGATGCTGAAGGATCGAGACACCGATACCGTAGAATTGCGATGACTGCTCCTCGTAAAGCTTTCTGAATTCGTCTTTAGTAAAGAATGAGGAGTGCGGATCGAGCGTCCAGAGCATGCTCTGGATCGAGGTATCGGTGATCTTCTCGTGATCTACGTCGCCAACGTAGTTCCGCTCAGTAACCTCGACGGCTTCTTTGTAGTCTGCGATGACCCTGGCCGGAGTGATCGTCGTATCAGCCGACGTCGATGGCAATCTTCCAAAAAGTCCGCCGACGACCGCCCCAACAACCACCAGGACAAGAGCACCAATTACTAGGTTTTTGTTCATCGAAAGCTCCAAAACACACGGGAATTATAGCATACGTTTAGTTGTTCGAATTTGGGGTCGGAGTTGTCGCGGAAAACGCGTTGGGGCCCGGACGGCACGTATAGACTATCGTCAAGATACATTGTTTTCATACATGCGCGACGCTTGCGCTCGTATCCGCCAGCCCTTACCATTTACACTTTGTTCACAATGAAACCCGAGATTTCGATTGTTATCCCCGCGTTTGAAGAAGAAGCGAGGGTTGGCGATTCGATCAAAAAGATCCTTTCTTACGTTTCGAATCGCGGCCTTGCCGCCGAGTTGATCGTTGTCGACGATGGCTCGCGTGATTCGACCGCGGGCACCGCTGAAAAAGCTTTCCGCGAATTCTCTTCGATCCCGACACGCGTCATTAGATACGAACAGAACCGCGGAAAAGGTTTCGCGGTGAAGACCGGCCTTCAGGCGTCGGTCGCCGACACGGCTTTGTTCTCAGACGCCGACCTCTCGACCCCGATCGAGGAGATGTCGAAGTTGATCGATCCGATCCAGAACGGCGATTACGATGTAACGTTCGGCTCGCGAGCACTCGACCGTACGCTCATCGGAACCCACCAACCGTGGCGACGCGAGCAGGGCGGGAAGGTGATGAACCTCATTATCCGAACTATGTCGGGTCTGCCGTTCGCGGACACCCAGTGCGGATTCAAAGCGTTCAACATGGCGAAGTACCGGCCGCTTCTCGATGTGATGACAGTCGACAGGTTCGGATTCGATGTCGAGTTTCTGTATGTCGCGAAGCATCACGGTCTTCGATTGGCGGAGATCCCGGTCCGTTGGAATAACGTCGAGGGTTCGAAAGTGAGCGTCGTGCGGGACACGCGTCGGATGTTCACCGAGCTCGCGCAGATTCGCAGGAACGCGACAAGAGGCGTATATAATTTAGAGGATGACCGCAAAGCTTAACGTCAATATCGATCACGTCGCCACGATTCGCGAGGCTCGTAAGACGATCGAACCAAGTATCGTGACGGCCGCCGTGATTTGCGAACAGGCCGGTGCGAATGGGATCACCGTTCACTTGCGTGGCGATCGTCGTCACATTCAGGACCGTGATATCGAGGTGCTGCGCGAGGTCGTGACGACTTACCTGAATGTCGAGATGGCGGCGACGGATGAGATGCTCGAGATCGCTCTTCGTACCAAACCCGATGCTGTGTCGCTTGTACCGGAGAGTCCGAACGAGGTGACGACGGAAGGTGGACTCGATGTCGTCGGTAATTTTGAAAATATTAAGAACGCGATCGACAAACTAAAAGCCGCCGGCATCTTCGTTAGTATTTTCATCGATCCCGACCTTGAACAGATCGAAGCCGCCGCGGGAGCCGGTGCACAGCAAGTCGAGTTATGTACAGCCGAATACGCTGAGATGACATTGAGTTCGCGTGCGGCTCATGGGGAGGGTGCACAGAAAGCGGCGGCAGAGATCAGTCGAATCGCACAGGCGTCTGCTCATGCGCGAAAGCATGACCTGATCGTCGCAGCGGGTCATGGACTTACCTACCGAAACATTGGTGCCCTTGCATCGATCCCCGAGATCTCCGAATTCAACATTGGTCATAACATCATCTCGCGGTCTGTCTTTGTCGGACTCAATCAGGCAGTGCGAGAGATGATCGAGGCGATCTCACAATAGGAACAATTTTCAGACCCGTGGTGTCTGAATAGCCAATGAATCGAATTGTACGCACGTCGCTAGGCGGTTGCGTCTTTCTCATTTTAGTTGGTTGCGGATCTGCTTTTGGGCAAGGTCATTCTGACTTTTGCCGCGGTGTGAAAATCCAGCGACATATCGCGACTCGACACATTATTTCTTACGGTGTTCTTAATGCACGTGCCGTGAATCTTGTTCAGCCTGATTACCCGCCTGCGGCCAAGGCAGTCGGTGTAAAAGGTGATGTCTCGATCGACGTCGTGATCAATGAGAAAGGTTGCGTTGTTTTTGCGCAGGCACAGGCTGGCCACTTATTCCTGATCCCGGCATCGAAGAAGGCGGCTCTTGCTTCGGTGTTCGAGCCGGTATTCCTGGGCCAACGAAGAATTAAGGTCCGGGGTGTAATTGTGTATCGCTACCGAAGCTAAACCGGACAAAATACGAGCCCGCCGTGCACGTGTGCGCACGGCGAGCTCACTGCTTACACTTCAGCTACTTAACCGAAAACTTAACATCGTTCTCGTTCTGAGCGAGTTTGTGATCACTCGCATTGAACGCATCGACCCTCAAGTTATAACTTCCCGGCTTCAAAGGCTTGTCGAGTACGATCGACAACTCATCGACCCGGCGACCGATGTAATCGTACGGTGGTTCCGCACCGGTCGAAGTGTCAGCATACACACTCAATTTGTAATACGCCGCATCCGGATACGCATCCCATTTGACCTCGAGACCTTCAGGCGGGACCTTTGAGTTCATCTTCGGACCTGTGACCTTGAGATCGTTCTTAAACAAATTGGTCTCCGGTGCAAAGTAGGTCTTGTCCGCCTCGACGTTGTACTTCGCCGCCGAGACGTAACCCGACGTTGCAAAAACGTAATAGGGCGTGTTGAAGACCTTCACCGTCAAACCTTCATACACACCCGGCGGTACGTTCTTGATCAGATACTCGCCATTCTCGTCAGTCTTGGTCGTAAAACTCTCGCCAGTACACCCGCCCATGAAGCGGTTGAATTTCAAACACAGCTTTACGTCGACACCGACGGCCGGCTGCTCGTTGTAAAGCGCCTTGCCTTGCACGTTCGCCTTTCCTGCGGCCGGCTTTTCTTTCTCGGTGCCGGTGCCTGATGGTATCGTTCCGTCTTCGCTCTCAACCGTTGTCTCGGTGTTTGAGGTCGACGTCGCATTCGCTTTAGTCGTCGGCGACGAGTTGCCGTTGCTATTCGCGTTCTGGCTGCCCGTGAGATTTTTGCATCCCAGGAGCAAGCCGGCGAGAAGTACTAGAGTCAGCGAGGTCTCAGATCTTAATCGCATTCATTCAATCTCCTTACTTCAGGTTTGAGGCAGACCGTCCGCTGAAGAGTGACGGTCGATCAGTAATCGGTTCGCAAAGGATTGTAAGGGCTTGGGCGAAAATTCGCACGTCAAAATCGAGTTTTTCCATGGAGCAAGTGCATTTTGATCTGAGGCACCATGGGCCATTAAGCGTTTATGACTGATAGGGGACCGGGCAATGCAACCTTTTCCCTCCTCGCAAGCTCTTTAAATTGACGCGTTCTGTCTCTATAGTGTTTCTGCACTTCTAGGAAAAAGGCATATGAGAAAAAGGATTTTGTGGGGTTTCTTTCTCGTACTTTTGTGTGCTGCCTCGGTCATCAGCCAGACATCCGATCAAGACCAGGACGCCGAAAAACTCAAAGCTGAACGCAGGTCAAAGTTGATCGCCGCAATATCGCGCGAGGCTGGCGAGATGATACTTCCCGAGAACCGGGCTCTTATCTCCGCACGACTCGGTCTTACGATCTGGAAAGAAGACCCCGAACGCTCCGGGACGCTGTTCCGAAATGCCGTCGCCGGGTTGATAACCGCACAGGACGCAGCCGAAGCAAACAAGAACCCAAACACTAGATCTCAAGACTTGGTTAACGGTCAGTCCACGCGTCAGCAGATCCTTAATTCGATCGCAGCCGTCGATGCCGAGTACGCCCTCGAGAGTCTTTACAGGACGCGGCCGATCACCGTACAGAAGGCCCTCGTCCAGCGGTCATCGGCAAAGCTAAACAACAATGGCGGCAACCCGATGTATATTGCTCAACAGGAGATCGCCATGGAACAGCGCTTTATCCGACTTGCCGCCGAGCAGAAGCCGCAGAAGTCGGTCGAACTGTTGAAGGAGGCGATCAAGAAACAACTCTCCAACGAAACGCTGCCGATGCTAAAGAAGGTCTGGGAAAAGGAACCCATGGCCGGGAACGATCTGGCGAACGGCGTTGTCGACAGACTGATCTCCACGTCCTTCACCGGTCCGAACAATCAGATAAACTTCGAACTTCTTAATCTCTCAAACTCGGTTCTGACAGAATTTATTCGCGACCGGCAACCCGAAGAAAAAGCGATCGCGTTCGATGAATCCCGAATGCGAACGCTTGCTCAGAAGGTGATCGCGACATATATCGAAAAGGGCCCGATGATGGGATATATTCCGTACTCATCGCTCGAACCCCTTGGGAGGCGTTTAGTTTCGCCCGCGCTTATCGCTCAGGCAAAGAAGGCTGCCGAATCAGCCCCCGGTTATGGCCACGGACGTCATACCGAACAAGATCCTGAGTACGCCAAGCTCATGGCGACCAACCCATCGGCCGATACGCTACTCGCGGAGGCGAAGAAATTTTCGCCTGACATGCGGCGTTCGATGTACCAAAATGCCGCAAACAAGTTGAGCGACTCAGGCCAGTACGAGCGGGCCCTCGCTCTACTAAGCGACCAATTCGAAGATGACGCTCTCGATAACGCGATCAGTAGTCTCAACTGGTACCACGCCCACCTGCTCGTTCAACGTGGAGACTACGACGGTGCCGAGGCGATGATGATGCAGTTTAACGACAGCAATCGCATCTCTGCGCTGACGCAACTCGCGAAGACGATCTATAACAAGGATCCGAAGGAAAATCGTTCGCGTGCAAACGCGCTCTTGCAGCGGGTACGCTCGCTGATGCCCGAGAGGCCGGAAACGAGCAATGACTTCACGCAACTCTTCCAACTCATCAACACGATGGCGACCATCGAACCAAACGACGCGTTTCGAAATCTCGAACCGGTCGTCCCGCGCATCAACGAACTGACCGAGGCATGGGCCGTCGTGAACGCATTTCAGAATGGAAATATCCGGCAAGGTGAGTACTCAATGGCCGGCGGCTACAACATGGGGCTGTATGTTGATCCTTCGATGCTGCGCACGCTGGGACAAAATGACTTCCAGCGCACGATGACAATTATCGATGGACTTAGCCGACGGGAGATGAGGGTGACGATCCTGCTCAGTCTGCTTGAAATTGGGATCTAGCCGAGCACAGGTTTCAACGCCTGACCTGTATAGGACTTTTTGACGCGTGCAACTTCCTCAGGCGTACCTGTCGCAACCACGCGACCTCCACCTGAACCACCTTCGGGACCGAGATCTATGACGTAGTCCGCGGATTTAATAACGTCGAGGTGGTGCTCGATGACGATCACGGTGTTGCCGGTGTCGACTAGCTTCTGCAAAACTTCGAGCAGCTTGTGTACATCGGCGAAATGAAGACCGGTTGTCGGTTCGTCGAGAATGTAGATCGTCTTGCCGGTCGCTCGTTTTGAAAGTTCCTTCGCAAGTTTTATCCGCTGAGCTTCACCGCCACTCAGCGTCGTTGATGACTGACCTATTTTTATATATCCAAGCCCGACATCGAGAAGGGTCTCAAGTTTCTGCTTGATCTGCGGGATGTTTTCGAGGATCGGCAGAGCATCTTCAATCGTCGTATCGAGCAAGTCGGCGATCGAGAGGCCTTTGTATTTCACCGCCAGTGTCTCGCGGTTGTATCGTTTTCCGCGGCAGACGTCGCAAGTCACGTAGACGTCCGGTAGAAAGTTCATCTCGATGCGCTTCATGCCGTCGCCTTCACATCCTTCGCAACGACCGCCTTTTACGTTGAACGAGAAACGTCCCGCCTTGTAACCACGCGTTCGCGATTCGGGGAGCATCGCGTAAAGCTCGCGGATCGGCGTGAAGAGTCCGGTGTAAGTCGCGGGATTCGAACGCGGTGTCCGACCGATCGGCGTCTGGTCGATCTCGATGATCTTGTCGACGAGTTCAAGTCCGTCGATCGAATCGTGTTCGAGTGGCTCGACAATAGCGCTGTAGACATGCCGGTAAAGCGCCGGATAGAGAATGTCTTCGACCAAAGTGGATTTACCCGACCCCGACACACCGGTCACGACGGTAAGGAGACCGAGAGGAAACTCGACATCGATGTTTTTCAGATTATGCGCCCGAGCTCCGTTTACACGGATGCGATTGCCGTTCGGCAGACGACGCAGCTCCGGGATGTCGATCTTCAAATCACCACAGAGATACTGTCCGGTAAGTGACTTAGGATCGCATGCGATCTGCTTTGGATCTCCGGTCGCGACGATCTCGCCGCCGTGCGTTCCGGCGAGCGGTCCGAGATCGACGACATAGTCAGCGTGCTCGATCGTTTCTTCGTCGTGCTCGACGACGAGAACTGTGTTACCGAGATCACGAAGCTCATGGAGCGTTTCGAGAAGCTTCTGGTTGTCCCGCGGATGCAGACCGATCGATGGCTCGTCTAGGACGTAGAGCACGCCGCGAAGCTGAGAACCGATCTGAGTCGCGAGTCGAATGCGTTGTCCTTCACCGCCGGACAAACTTGCGGACGAACGATCAAGCGTGAGATATCCAAGTCCAACGGCAGACAGGAATCTCAAGCGGTCACGGATTTCCTTGAGAACGAGCCCGGCGATCTTTTCCTCACGGGCGTTCAGTTTTATTTCGGTGATCTTCTTTACCGATTCGTCGATAGGGAGGGCGGTGTACTCGGCGATACCAAGACCGCTGACCTTCACGGCCAAACTCTCCGGCTGCAAACGAGCCCCTTCACAAACCGGACACGCCACCGGCCCGACAAGCTCCTCGAGAGCCGCGAGCGTTTTCTGCGATGGCGGATTCTCCATCCGATCACGAAGCGTACGCAACGCGCCTTTCCAATCACTCTCGTATCTGTAGGTTCCCTGCCGGAATGTGAGACGACGCTTCGTTCCGTGAAAGAATGCGTCGCGGATGTTCGCCGGCAGATCGCGGAACGGAAGTTTGAGGAGGTCTTCGGTCTTCGGGCTTTGGTCTTTGGTCTTCGACAGCAACGACTTGAGCTTCTTCTTCGCTGCGTCACTCACCTTCTTCGCCACCGAGCCGCCATTTTCCGGCTGACCGAGCGGATCCCCGGTGGTGAACTTCTCGATGATCGCATTGAGTGCGGACTGCAAAAAGTTTCCGGTCGTCTTGTCGACGCCACCGAGGAACGTGATCTTCGCCGCCTTCTGACACGTGTCCGGAACGATCTTCGCCGCATCGATCTCCATCACCGTGCCGATGCCCTGACAGCGTTTGCACGCTCCGTAAGCGGAATTGAACGAGAACGAACGCGGTTCAAGCGACGCGATATTGATCCCGCAATTGATACACGCCATCCGCTCGCTGTAGAGCTTCTCTTCGCCGTCGACGATCGAGATAAGCACGGCACCGCCTGTCAGACGGAGCGCGGTCTTCACTGACTCGGTCAGTCGATCTTTCACGCCGTCCTTCATCAGAAGACGATCCACGACAACCTCGATCGTATGATTGCGACGCTTGTCCAGCTCGATATCTTCATCCAGCTGTCGCATCTCGCCGTCGATGCGTGCACGAACGAAACCGTCGCGATGAAGCTTCTCAAGTTCCTTCTTGAATTCGCCCTTACGCCCTCGAACGATCGGCGCGAGGATCATCACGCG
>DATEOJ010000365.1:0-3215 GCA_035274235.1 Pyrinomonadaceae bacterium | reverse complement strand
CAGATTTTTGGCAGCCAATGTAACGGGCGGATCACACAGGTAAGTACCACCTGCGTGACCGGGTCGTGCGGTGCCAAGGACAACAGGCGCGAAGTTATCTCGAGATTCGACCACCCGCTAACGCAGGCGGTACTGACCTGTGTGATCCGCGCATTACATTAGCTACCAAAAAAGATCTGCGTTATCTGCGTGATCTGCGGCTAACCGCGCTGACATTTCGGACTCTAAGGTTTTCTCGGCTCACCTTCATCAATATCCGGCGACGCAGCTTTGCTCCGCTTGTACTCAAGCTCCTCGTCGCTGTCCGGCAACTTCGGACCGGTGTAGATCACCGCTACGTCGGCGAGCGCAGTCGTCTTGTCGATACCGAACCCGCTCAGCGATGTGATTCGAATCCATCGAGCGGTGACGTTTTTTCCAAACGTGATCGTCTGCGGATCGAATGTCGATACGAGCTCACCGCGTTTCAACTCCGACCAGTTCGTTCCGTCGTCGCTTATCTGTATCGAGTATTCGCGGATGTCGCCTTCGTGCTCGCGATGATTCTGCCTCGGCATGATCACAAGACCGGAGAATGAAACAGCGCTCGGAAAACTGATCGCAAGGTATAGATCCTGTCTCGACTCCGAGCGCGGATCGCCTGCGATCCAAAAAGTGTTCGGATCACCGTCGATGATATTCGCCGCGCTACCGGCGGACGCGCCGAGACGTTTCATTATCCGGGTATCGAAGAAGAGGGACTCGATCTGTTCGGGGGCAAGTGCTGTCTTCGGCTCGAAAGCAGCCGTCGACATGTAATCGAGAAGCGATCGACGAAGTTGTCGAGCAGCGATTCGTTTGTCGAGCTCGGTAGTTAGATCGGCAGACGCGACCATCAACTTCCCGCGTCCGACCTTCGCCTCGAAAACGAGACCGAGTTTGTAATTCCGATTCCAGTCATCGATCGGTTGGACGATGGGTTGCAATTCGCGCGGAAGTCGGTCGAGGTTCACGGCACGCGCGCCGCGGACGATCTCTGTCCATTGCCAACCGTTGTAGTTCTCGGTAGGAAAGCTTTTGAGCGCCGGATGTCGTGCGTTGATCCACATCCCGAGCATCCGTCCCCACGCGGGATTCATTAGGCGGTTCCAAAAGACCGGTACCCAATCGAGCGGTGGGGATGTCCAATCCAGGTCTGCTTTGCGCGGCGAGTAGAGAACCTTTCCGCCGGCTGCAAGACGTTCGCGTGCCGCGGCCCATGAACTGGTGACGAGTACGGACTTCGGTTCAGCCGACGCGGTCGGCGCGTAGACGTAAAAATCCCAGTCGTTCGCGAACGCGGTGCCGTTCAGGCTCACGACGAGTTTGTAACGTGCGGGAGCGAGAAGTGTCGTTAGCGTGGCGTCGATCGTTCCGAGCGAAATATTCTTACCGATCGGCAAGGATCGCGGCGAGAACTTTCCTTCAAGTTGCACGCGAGCGTTTGCGTCGACGATCTTCCACGAAGCGACGACGTTGTCTATCGGCCGCTCACCGAAATGCGCGACTTCGACAGGAACCAAAAGCTGCTCATCGGACGTAAAGACACGTTTCGACAATCTCGCGAGCGGCACTGTCGCGTTATTGAACCGTCGAAACTCCTTCGCCGTGACGTAACCTTTCTCCTCCCAAAACGCATCGAGCAATCCGACGAGCGCCGTTCCCTGGCCAAGATAGTCGTGTAGGTCGAGAAGTTGATACCCGTCCATTCCCGGTGTTCGCAGATTCGCTTCGATCTCTTCTTTGTATGCGGCGAGCTGGTAGCGTCCGGAAGCAAACGCGAAATCTTTGTTTCGAACGATCATTCCTTTCGCGGCAAGCGAGTCGCGAAAGATCTCGTAATTCCCCGGTCGCATGTAGCCGGTGAACTTCTTGATCACGTCGTAGTCCGGATACGCGACCCACTGGCCCAACTCATGCGAGACGACCGGGACGTTTATTTCGTCGAGTGATTTTCCGTAATCCTCTCCGAACCATGCAGTATTACCGCGAAGCATCTTCGGTCCGATGCGCTGCATTGCGAGATAGTCAGTCCCCTCGGCAAGTTTGGGGACCTCGCGTTCCGTGTGGCCGGTGCCGTTCGTGTAGAGACGTCGTGGATCCGCGATGCGATAATGTGCGATCCATTTATCGAACGCCTCTTTCCAACGCCCCTTCGGTTCGTTGCTCGGCGAGAACAAAAGAAACGACGGATGATTGCCGTATGCGCGGATCATCAATTCCGTCTCCTCGTACAGCATCGCTTCCATCGGCGTTCCCGGACTGACCTCGTTCCACATACCGGGTTCGGGTTGGAGATAGATACCGAGTTCATCGGCGGCGACGAATGCAGCTTCGGGCGGACAGAACGAATGGAAGCGAACGTGATTGATGCCCCAGTCTTTATTGATCTGAAAGATCTTTTTCCAGTAGGCGACGTCCGACGGAGGATAACCGGTCAACGGAAAGTCGCCGCCGTGATGCGTGCCGCGAAAGTAGATGCGTTGACCGTTGAGTTGAAATTCTTTTCCGACTGCTTTGATATCACGGAAGCCGAAGGTCACTTCGCGAGAGTCGTCAGCGTTGTCGCCTTTTAGCGTGAGTTGGAGTTTTTGTAGTTCGGGATGAAATTCGTTCCACGACTTTGCATTGGGAAACGGGACTTCGATCTGAGCTATTCCTCCGTCGGCCGTCCATGTTACTGGGAAAGTTTTTCCATTTGCGGTCAGGGTGCCATTACCGGGTTTGTTAGTAGAGTTGCCGATCTTGATCTTAACGGATGCCGTCGGGGTGGCGGCTTCAGTACGCGCCAACTCAAGGTTTTCGGGCGCAAACTCGCGTAGCGAGTGACAGCATAAAGCCCCCAGCGTGAGCTGGGGGTAGTTTGCGTGACGACGCCAGCTCGCGTAGGCGAGCGGCAGATCGCTAGGCCATGATCTTTCGACCGCATACGCGGTCTCGATCGCCGTGTTGGTCATAACCCCGGGCCCTGTGGCCCGGGGCTTTATGCTGTTACTCGCTACGCGAGTTGCGTCTGGGATTCTTAAGTTGGCGCGTTCAGTGCTGACACCCTCCCTACCGGTCGGGTTTCCGCCGGTTGTCGGATTAACGTTCGGGAAAACTTGCGCGTCGTCGATCCAGACCGGACTCGTCGCCTTCAACTCGATCGCTCCGGTGATCCCGTTCCAACTCATGCCGAGAGAGTCGGAAACTCCGTG
>DATEOJ010000364.1:0-6191 GCA_035274235.1 Pyrinomonadaceae bacterium | reverse complement strand
GTCTATGAAGTGACTGAGGAATCAATGGTGCCCGACCCTTCGCTCACGATCCGCGAGCGGGCCATCGCCGCATGGCCTGTCGCATGGCAGGGGCAAAATCTCCGCGACATCCTCACGAGCCTCGGATACGACATCGACGTTCCATGGCGCGACATCCCAAAAAAAGACCGAAACTGGATCCTGTTCACGGATGAGCAGCCGCGCGTGCCGGTCTACGCCGGTTGGGACCTAGACGAAGTCCGCCGTGCACTCAAACGAAAGGAAGAGCCGAGCTATATCGGGACGTTCACCGGCGCGCGCCGTTATGTAATGCACACGTTTGCGACAACGCAGAGTGCCCTGATGAAGAGACGAGTCGCCCAGTACATGCTCAGCACCGCGTGTCCGGTTTGCCACGGAAAGCGGTTGCGTCCGGAATCGCTCTTGGTAAAGTTTGCCGGCATGGACATCACGGAGATCTCGAGATGTCCGCTGAAACGTCTCGCCCGGATCATCTCGCCATACGCGAAGGAAACCGCTCCCGGATTCTCGAAACTGCAAAAGGAGCATCCAGAAAAAGCGATCGTCACCCAGCGTATCTGCGAGGAACTTTGCGGACGGCTCAAAATCGTGCTCGACCTCGGTCTTGGATATCTGACACTGGAACGAAGTACTCCGACGCTATCACCCGGCGAGCTGCAGCGACTGCGGCTTGCAACGCAGGTGCACTCGAATCTGTTCGGAGTTGTATACGTACTCGACGAGCCCTCGGCCGGCCTGCATCCGGCGGATACGGAGGCACTGCTTGCCGCACTCGACCAGTTGAAGGCGTCGGGCAATTCACTGTTCGTCGTTGAGCACGAGCTTGACGTCATTCGCCATGCGGACTGGATAGTCGACGTCGGTCCGGCGGCTGGCGAACAGGGCGGCGAGATACTCTACAGCGGTCCGCCCGAAGGGCTTGCGAAGATCCAAAATTCCGCCACACGTCGTCACCTTTTCAACGAAGCAAAGCTTCCGGAACGCGAGCTTCGAGAGCCCGCGTCCTGGCTCCGACTGGCCGGTGTCACACGCAATAACTTGAAGAACCTCAACATCGATTTTCCACTCGGCGTTTTCACATCGGTGACCGGCGTATCGGGCTCGGGCAAGTCGAGCCTCGTGAGCCAGGCTCTGGTCGAATTTGTGGCGGATGACCTTGGACATCAGATAAGCGCATCCGAAGATGAGGCCGATTCACTCGAGAGCACGTCGGTCGAAACTCTCGGCGGCCGCATTGCTTCCGGCATGGAGGCAATCAAACGGCTCGTCGTTGTCGATCAGAAACCGATCGGTCGTACGCCGCGCTCGAATCTCGCGACCTACACCGGTCTGTTCGACTATGTTCGGAAGATCTTCGCGGCGACAAAGACGGCCCGCTCGCGCCGCTACGACGCAGGTCGTTTCTCATTCAACGTTGCGAAAGGCCGGTGCGAGAATTGTGAGGGCGAAGGCTGGGTCATGGTCGAGCTGCTTTTTCTGCCGAGCGTGTACGCACCGTGTCCCGTCTGCCACGGAGCGCGCTACAACGCGAAGACTTTGGAGATCAAATATCGCGATAAGAACATCGCCGACGTCCTCGCCATGACAGTCGATGAGGCCTGGGAGTTCTTCGTGGACGAAACCAACGTTCATCGTTCGCTCGACGTGCTTCGCGAGGTCGGTCTCGGTTATCTCCGTCTTGGTCAATCGGCAACCGAGTTGTCGGGCGGCGAGGCTCAGCGGATAAAACTTGCGACCGAGCTTCAGCGCATTCAGCGCGGAAACACACTTTACATCCTCGACGAACCGACGACCGGTCTTCACCCAGCGGACGTAGAGAGACTTATGGGACAGCTCGACGGACTCGTCGCGGCAGGGAATACTGTGATAGTAATCGAGCACGACATGCGCGTCGTGGCCGGAAGCGATTGGGTGATCGACATCGGTCCGGGCGCGGGCGATGAGGGCGGAAAGGTCGTCATCGCAGGAACGCCGGCCGAGGTCGCCCAATCACCCAACAGTCGCACCGCACCGTATCTCGCCCGGTTCCTCGAAGACTCGATGAAGGTCGACGAATGGACTAAAGCTACGACCACCCGCGCCGTACCTACTTCGTTACCAGTACGGTGATAGAAACTTACCGTTCCGTCCGGGTTTTGATTTTCCCGCCGAGCCGTTCAAAACTGCAACGAATGACAAAAAAATATCTGGTTTACGTTGACGACAACTTTCACTATCGCGACTAAGAAGAGAGATATCTCAAGGGCGAGTACGACACGCTTGAGGAGGCGATATCGCTCGCGAAGAAAATCGTTGACGAGTTTCTCGAGGACAGCTAATCAGGCGTCGGGGAATTGACCGCGGAGATAGACTTCGGGTGAGGGGGTGAGTGCAAAGTCGAGGCGAGAGGACATTCGATGGGCACTGACCTCGATCAAAGAATAGCGCACGAAAAGATTTCGCACCTGGCGAAGGGCAGTCGAACGCAGCTTTGGATTGGATAGAGTTTTCGGAACAGTTGATTCCGTACCGGACCTTGAGGATCCAGCTTCCGGCCTTCGGATTATGAACTCAGAGATATTGCATTTTGGAACTGTTGCTTCAGTGCGGAGTTTTCAATTACATAAATAATTTACGCCGTGTGTGAGAGTCGTAGCTGTTCACTACTACTCATCATGTCACAAATCTGTCACAACCGTTCTGAGTGACGGCGCCGCACTGTGCGTTGAAGATTGTCCCGACAATCAATCGCGTTCTTTGAGACGATAGCCGCTGCTTTACCTATAGGCTGATGCCGGCGGGTCGCCGCAATAGGCCTTCTCCGTTGTGCCGAGCAGCTTATGCTGAGCATCGAATGTGTATCGCCGAACGGTGATCCGTTTGCCCCCGTTAATGCAATACTGACTTTCGTTGCTCGGTGCCCCGATATCGAGAAACCAAATGCGTGCGGCCGCGAGTGCCTTTGCGTCGTCGGTATACTTACCGCCGGCAAGCGCGTACGAATAAACGGTTCCAGTGTTTTGATCTATAACCAGCCGGAGTTTGTCCGCCTTTAGCGCAGCCTTAAGGGGCGCGTGTTTGGCGGCGAGATCGTCGTTGAGTTTCTTTTGTCCTCCAGAGCATAACCGGTCATTAAGCTCTTTAACGGTCCCGACCCACTCGATCCTTGGGAAATCTGCATCGGCCGACATGATCTCCTCCGGAACGCGGGTCGACGGAGCGACACCGCTAGCGATCATTTTGTCGTACGCCTGCACGCACCATTCGTAGACCGCGGGTATGGGCCTTCGGTGCTGGGCGGCAACCGTCCACTTTTTGAACTCACTGTAGTGCTCGTTGCTCGCCAGGTCTTGAGCCTGCGCATCGGATGTCAGTGAAATCACCAATATGGCAAAGCAGAAGAAAATCCTTTTCATTTTTAAGACTCCTTGTCGGATGGGAAGTGCAAACTCAGCAATTATAGTTTCTTGTTCCTTGTTTCTTGTTTCTTGTTCGGTGTCGCCAGCTTCTAAGATGTTTGGCGAACACCTTTTCTGGTGAGAATCGAGCATCAGCGGTGGAGGACGGCTACTACTTTAATGCGCAGGGCTTGAGGTTTACACCCTTACTATCGCCGAACTTGGTCGTATAGCTGACGGTGCCCTTGAACTCAACTGTTTTGTTGTTCAAACCGTCCGGCTTTTTTCCTTCCAAGTGGCAGCTTACCGTTGTCGTCCGAACCGATTTCTCATCGTTGGTAACCGTCACGATATTCTCCGCCGCCCCGGAGCCGTCCCAAACGTAGCCTGAAACCGTGACGTCTTTACCTCGCCATGCAGCCTCGTCGGCGGTTGCAGCGTCGGCCAGTTCGGCTACCTTGACGGCCTTGTCGGGACTAACGTCGGCTGGTTTCAAGCCGCCTGCGGGAGGTGCATCAGTTTTGGGCGCAGCGGTTGTTGCTTTGCCGGGTGCGTTGGCGTTTGCGATCGTCCCGGCTTTATCAGCCGTACCGCCGCACCCTGAAAATATAGAGATCGTCACACACAAAATAACTAACAAAGCTAATGGTCTTTTCATTTCTTCTCCTATCTAGGTTTTGATATTGATCGCCCGGATCGACACGGTTATTCGACAGGTAGTTCCGGAAAGAGTAGGACGTTTTCCGGTTCAGAAGTCTGAAGCGAATCGAGGATCCACTTACCTTTTTTGAGATCGAAAGTCGCGGTGGCCTTGCCGGTTGGAAAATCTCGATCTTTGCCGTCACCGGCCTTGAACTTGAATTTTTCAAAGCTGATCTTGACCGAGATCAAGGTGCCGGTGCTATGCAGATCCGAAGATGTGATCGAGTACGCCGCTTCGGGATTATCTCTCTTAATTACCTTATCGAGTGCGGCGCGGATCTTTCCCGGCTCCGGCGGTTGGGGCTTGGACAGCGAACAGCCGAATAAAAATGAGCACAGAATCGTACCAATCGTTACGGTGACAAAATTTTTCATCGTGACATATGCGCGGAGGCAATATCTTAAGGGCTAACGGTTTTTTCTGACCGCTAATGCTCGCCCCGCGAGACTTTTCGAACCAGACGAGCGCAAGCCAGGTCGATCCTTTCAGTATGGTAAAATTCGACCAACGCTCTGCCCTTTGATCAGGTCGAAGATACACACTTGATCCGAAATTAGTCCTTTGGTCTTGATGAGGTTTCTATTAGGTTCTCCGCGCACCCCCGCATGTCACTGAAGCCGCGCAATTTATCATTCTTAGGCTTCACCCTCGATCTGGACGAGGGGATGCTTTCAAACGGCGGCAAGCCTGTTCCGCTTCCTCCGAAGGCACTTGCTCTTCTACTCGCCTTTACGGAAAGGCCTGGGCATATCTTCAGTAAGGAAGAGTTGCTCGAACGGATCTGGCCCGACACTTTTGTCGAGGAAGGCAATCTTGCTTACACGGTCCGATTGTTGCGAAAGGCGCTCCATGATGACCCGGAATCTCCGAAGTGCATCGAAACACTGCCGCGGCGCGGCTATAGGTTTATCGCGAATATCGAGCATCGGGCTGACGGCGGGCGACTTAGGTCGATCTCTGCCGACGCTTTAGCCGACGGACTTCTAATCGGGCGCGAGAAAGAGGTTGCCGAGATCAACGATCTACTTGAACGTGAGGGGGTGCGGCTTCTCACGCTGACGGGTCCCGGCGGCACGGGAAAGACCCGACTCGCTAAAGAGATCGGGCACCGGGTACTTGATCTTTTTCCGGACGGTGTGTCGTACGTCGAGCTTGACGCTGTTTCGGATCCCTTGATCGTCCCCACCGTGGTCACGCATTCTCTTGCCGTGAAGGACAATTCTTGGGCGAGTCCGACCGACGCTCTGATCAACGAATTGCGTGATCGCACCTCACTGCTGATCCTTGATAACTTCGAACAGGTCCTGGGGGCTGCCCCCTTCGTTGCCCGTTTGTTGTCCGAGACCGACAACCTGAAGATACTCGTGACAAGTAGGGAGGCCTTGCGACTCAAAGCAGAAATTGAGTTCTCCGTCCCACCGCTTTCGATCCCGCAGGATGCCAAGGCCGAATCGGCATTCGCCCTGAGTCAATATGAATCCGTCAAGTTTTTTATCCAGAAGGCGCGCAAGGTTCGATCTTCTTTCGAAATACTGGAGCCGGATGTAAGAGCCGTCGCCGAAATATGCCGCCGCCTGGACGGCTTGCCTCTTGCACTCGAATTGGCGGCCGGTAGGGCCAAGATACTCTCGGCGTCAGAAATACTTGAAAAGCTTGAATATGGCCTCTCGCTTCTGGCCGCTGGGCCGGATGATCTGCCGGAACGACAGAGGACCATGCGAGCGGCAATCGAGTGGAGCTGCAGTCTTCTCAACGATGCGGAAATGGACGTGTTTTCGCGACTCTCCGTTTTTGAAGGAGGCTTCACATTCCTCGCGATCGAATCGATCCTTTCGTCGGCTCGGGAAACGGTCGCCGGTGTCGAACTACTCGATGCGGTCTCATCGCTCTGCGAAAAGAACCTGATTACGTCGCCGTCGGGCTCGGGTAGAACTCGTTTTCGCATGCTTGTCGTGGTTCGCGAATTCGCAGCTGAGCGACTAAGAGCACGCGGACATTCGGAATCACTCTCAAGAGCCCACGCGGAATACTATTTGCAGATTGCTGAAGCGGCAGAACCGGAACTCAAAGGCAGCAACGTGGCTGATTGG
>DATEOJ010000363.1:0-10342 GCA_035274235.1 Pyrinomonadaceae bacterium | reverse complement strand
GCTGCAGCTAAGAAAAAAGCTCCGGCTAAAAAGAAAGCCGCTCCGAAGAAATCAGCCGCTCGTCGGAAGAAATAATCTTCGAGACATCACCAACTGGAAAGGCCCGGTAGAAATACCGGGCCTTTTTCGTTTTCGTTTTTTGTAATCGTGTTAGAAGTTTAATTTCAACTCCTCACCTTCAACCGTCACACCGACACTTCCACCATTTGTAAGCGTACCGAATAAGATCTCGTTCGCGAGCGGTTGTTTGATCTTCTCATGGATCAAGCGAGCCATCGGGCGCGCACCGTAGCGTGAATCGAATCCGTGTTTCGCCAACCACTCGCGCGCATCCTCGTCCAACTTCACCATCACACGCTTGTCGACGAGCTGACCGTTCAACTCATTGATGAACTTGTCGACGATCAACTTAATGATGTCGACGTCCAACGCCTTGAACGGCACCCACCCATCGAGACGATTTCGAAACTCCGGCGTGAACGTCCGCTCGATCACACCCTTCGCGTTTCCCTTTGTGTCCGATGAGTTCCTAAACCCGACACCCCCCGACGAAAGTTCGCGAGCACCTGCGTTCGTCGTCATGATAAGGATCACGTTTCGGAAATCGGCTTTCTTTCCGTTGTTGTCCGTGAGCGTCGCCGAGTCCATCACCTGCAGAAGCAGGTTGAACAGATTCGGATGCGCCTTCTCGATCTCATCAAGGACCAAAACCGCATGCGGAGTGCGCATGATCGCCTCGGTAAGGAGACCGCCCTGATCGAACCCGACGTATCCAGGTGGTGCGCCGATCAGACGTGACACGGTATGCGGTTCCGCATACTCGCTCATGTCGAATCGGATAAATTCAACACCGAGGATCTCGGCGAGTTGTTTCGCGACTTCCGTTTTACCGACACCGGTCGGACCGGAGAATAGGAACGATCCAACCGGTTTCGTTTGATGACCGAGACCCGCACGCGAGATCTGGATCGCATCGACGATCCGATCGATCGCCTCGTCCTGACCGTAGATAACTTTCTTGATGTCCGGCCGAAGCGTCTTCAAACGGACCTTCTCATCTGCGACGACCGTCTTCGGCGGGATCTTCGCCATTCGGGCGATCGTGTTCTCGACCATCTGCACCGAAACCTTCTTCGGTCGTTTGCTCGCCGGCATCAACTTCACCGACGCACCGACCTCATCGATCACGTCGATCGCTTTGTCCGGAAGGAATCGGTCGTTGATATATTTCCCGGCGAGCTCGGAGGCGGTCTTCAGCGACTCATTCGTATAACGAACGCCGTGATGCGCTTCGTAGAATTTCTTGAGGCCCTTGAGGATCTCGTATGTCTCGTGGATCGTCGGTTCACCGATCTCGATCTTTTGGAAACGACGAGCAAGAGCGCGATCGCGTTCGAACGCCGCTTTGTACTCGCTGTATGTAGTCGAACCGATACAGCGAAGTTCACCGGCCGCTAGCGCCGGTTTGAGAATGTTTGAGGCGTCCATCGATCCGCCCTGGACCGATCCCGCACCGACTATCGTGTGTATCTCATCGATGAAGAGAATCGCGTTCGGATGTTTCTTCAGTTCGTTAACGATCGATTTGAACCGCTGCTCGAAGTCGCCGCGATATCGCGTTCCCGCGAGAACTGCACCCATGTCGAGCGCAAACACCTTCGCATCCTTCAAGACTTCCGGGACCTCGCCCTGACTGATCTTCAATGCGAGTCCTTCAGCCAACGCTGTCTTTCCAACACCGGGCTCACCGACATAGAGCGGATTGTTTTTCTTCCGACGGCATAGGACCTGGATCGTCCGTTCGATCTCGGCCGTGCGCCCGACGATGGGATCGATCTGACCCTCCGCAGCACGAGCGACAAGCTCATCCGTAAAACTCTCAAGCGGCTTCTTTCTGTCGGCAGGACTTATCCCGGCGAACTCATCATCGTCAAACGGTTCCGAGAACGGACCACCGGTATCGATCTTCGAGATGCCGTGCGAGATGTAGTTAAGGATGTCGAGTCGCGTGATGCCCTGCTGCAGGAGCAAGTAGACCGCGTAACTTTGTTCGGCCTGATAGAACGCCGCGAGTATGCTGCCGCCATCGACCGCCGCCTGCCCGCTTCCCTCGGCCTGCAGTACCGCGTACTGAATGGTCGATTGAAACGTTGACGTTAGTTCGGGAAGCTGCTTGGCCCCCTCGGGCATTTTTTCCAATACGTCATGGAAATAATCGAGAAGCGAGTCGCGCAGAGCCTGAAGATCGCCGCCGCAGTGCGTCAGCACGTCGGCCGCGGAGCTATTAAGCACAAGTGCGTAAAGAAGATGTTCGAGCGTTACGTACTCATGTTTGTATTTGACGGCCTCGTCTACGGCCTCGCTAAGTGTTTCTTCGAGTTCCTTGGTAAGCATCTTCCGTGGTGAGCGCCGGCGGAGCGCACTTTCATTCTCGTCTTTTCCAGAAGCATTTTCAACAGAACAGAATCTGGAGAAAAAAGACAGCTTTCTTTAGATGAAGCGAACGCCTTCCGCGGCTATTGGAGAAATGTATGTTTTGAATTCGGTGTCGGTAGCTGAATAGACCGCGGTTAACGCCTCGGCAACTCTAGCGGCGGTCTCAGCACTTTGACTTAGCATAAAGACCGAGGGCCCTGAGCCCGAAATGCCGCCGCCGAAGGCTCCGGCTCGCATCGCCGAAGCTTTTAACTCATCAAACTTCGGGATCAAAGACTTGCGTGCCGGCTCGACGATGTGGTCCTCGAGCGAGCGGGATAGCAACTCGTAATTGCCAGTCGAGAGGGCCGCGACGAGCGCTCCAACGTTGCTCCATTGATGCACGGCATCCTGGAGCGCGACCTGTTTTGGAAGGATCGCCCGCGCTTCCGAAGTTTTTATTTCGAGCTGCGGATGGATGACGCTGGCAAACAAGGGCGGGAACTTTAGCGCGACGACGTCGAGGGGGTCAGTCGAACGCACCAGTGTAAAGCCGCCAAGCATACACGGCGCGATGTTGTCCGCATGTCGTGCTCCGGACGCAGCCATCTCACCCTTCATTGCGAATTCGATTAGCTGTGTGCGCGTGAGACGCTCGTCCAACAAACGGTTCGCGGCCAAGACTGCCCCGCATGCACTTGCCGCGCTCGATCCAATACCGCTGCCCGGCATGATCTGCTTTGTGATCTCGAGCTCGAATCCACCGTCGACTTGCACCTGCTCCATCATCGCAAGCAGCGCGATACCGGCGACATTCTGTCGCGGATCCACCGGGAGCCCGAAACCGTCGCGATGAATAATACGGACGCCGGGCTCGTCGATCTTTCGAAGCGTCATCTCGTCAGACGGTTCGGCGAGCGCGAACCCGAGAGTGTCGAAACCACAGACCACATTCGACACCGTCGCCGGAGATTTGACACTGACTTCCTGCATGTTCGTTTGAAATGTCGCTATACTGATTTTCTTCTTAGGATGCTGCGGTTAAGCGATGCACTACTTTAGCACAAACGGAAATACGCCCCCGGCCACCTTTCGCGAGGCGGTTGAGCGAGGTCAGGCGTCGGACGGCGGTTTGTTTTTTCCGTCAGAGATCCCAACATTCACGTCCGGATTTCTCTCGACACTCGTCGATCGATCGAATGCCGATATCGCGTTCGAGATGATCCGCCCGTATGTCGGTGGTGAGATCGGCGACGCGGAACTTCACCAGATCTGTGTAGAGACCGTCGAGTTTCCGTTTCCGCTCGTCGATATTACGCCGGACATCTCGGCGCTCGAGCTCTTTCACGGTCCGACGTTCGCATTCAAAGATGTCGGTGCGCGTTTCATGAGCCGTTGCCTCCGACATTTTTCGACTAAAGACTCGGCGAAAACACTCGTCGTTGTCGCGACATCGGGAGATACCGGCGGAGCGGTAGGCGCCGGGTTTCACGGTGTCGATGGAGTTGAGGTCGTGATCCTCTATCCCGAGGGTCGGGTGAGCAGGATTCAGGAGCTGCAGCTTACAACTCTCGGAGAGAATGTTACTGCGCTGAAAGTGCGGGGTAGTTTCGATGACTGTCAGCGGATCGCGAAGCGAACCCTGGCTGATGACGAAATACGGAGCCGGGCGAAACTTACTTCCGCGAACTCCATCAACATCGGGCGTTGGTTGTCGCAACAGTTCTACTTTGCGTTCGCGATAAAGCAATGGCGTCACGATGAGCCGCCGGTCTTTTCCGTTCCCAGTGGAAACTTCGGGAATATCGCCGCGGGTTTGCTCGCGGTTGAATCGGGTTTGCCGGCAAGTGCATTCGTCGCTGCGTGTAATGCAAACGACGTCGTGCCGAGATTCATGAACGATGGCATGTTCGAGCCGCGGACATCGGTGGCGACTCTTTCAAACGCGATGGACGTCGGTGACCCAAGTAATTTCAGTCGCGTTCTCGAGATCTTTGACCACGATCGTTCAAACATCGCGAAGACGATGACCGCGGTTAGCATCACCGATGCGGAAACCGAATCAACGATGAAGCAGGTCTACGAAAGTTCGAGCTACGTTCTCGACCCGCACGGCGCTGTTGCGTATAGAGCTCTGGCGGATCATCTCGAGAAGAAGCCGGGAGCGCGAGGTATTTTTCTCGCCACGGCTCATCCGATCAAATTTGAATGTACGGAGCGGATCGTCGGTGACAATATTCCGGTCCCGGGTTCGGTCAAGGATCTTATCGGACGATCCGAGTTCGTTCGGGAAGTCGATGCTGACTATGACAAGGTCAAGGAGATCCTTCTCAGAGTGATATGAAGGTACTGAAATTCGGCGGCTCGTCAGTTGCGAACGCTGAGAACATCAAGAAGGTCGTCGCTATCGCAGCGCAGGCAGCGGGCGATACGCCGACTGTCGTCGTTCTCTCTGCGGTTCATGGCACAACCGACGCATTGATCGCCGCCGGCCGAATGGCCGAGGCTAACGATCCGGCTTATAAGGAGCGACTGCACGAGCTTCGATCGCGACATGAATCACTCCTCAACGAACTGAACATCAAAGATCAGGAAACGTCAGAGTTCGTCGGACATGTGTTCGATGAGATCGCGAGCACGCTCGACGGTGTGACTCGAGTACGCGAATTGTCTGCGCGAACACTCGACCGGATCGTCGCAAACGGCGAACTGCTCTCGACTCGCATCGTCTCGGCTCATCTGAACACGATCGGTTTGAAACATACCTGGACGGACAGCCGCGAGCTTATCCGAACGGATTCGAACTTCGGTGCGGCTGCCGTCGACTTTTCGACAACCGATAAAACGATCGTGGATTGGTTCAGCGGACGCGAGGAGCGACTTCACATCCTGCCGGGATTCATCGCGTCCGACGCAGGCGGTAACACGACGACATTGGGACGCGGCGGTTCGGATTACACAGCAGCGATCATCGCGGCCGCTCTAAATGCCGAGTGTCTCGAGATCTGGACCGATGTTAGCGGAATGATGACCGCCGATCCGCGGCTTGTTCGCGGCGTTCGTCACATTCCGCATATCACCTATCGAGAAGCGATGGAGCTATCGCACTTCGGAGCGAAGGTCGTCTATCCGCCGACGATCCAACCGGTCATGGCGAAGGGAATCTCGGTCGTCGTCAAAAACACATTTGCACCCGAAGACGCCGGCACATGGATCGAGGCCGAAAGTGCGAACGCCGACGCCGGCGGCATTATCCGCGGTATTACGAGCATCGACAACGTCGCGATCATAAACCTCGAGGGCAGCGGGATGATCGGGATTCCCGGTTTCTCGAAACGACTCTTCGACGCTCTGTCGCGGGCCAGGATCAATGTCATCTTGATCACGCAAGGTTCGTCGGAACATTCGATATGCGTTGCGATCGAGGAACGCTTTGGTGAGCTTGCTCGTCGCGTTGTCGATAGCGAATTCGAAAGTGATATTGCCGCGGGAAAGATCGAACCGCTCCGTGCCGAGACCGGCTTCTCGATCCTTGCACTCGTCGGCGACCGAATGAAGGAGCACACGGGTGTTAGCGGTCGGATGTTCGCCGCACTAGGTCAGAACGGAGTGAACATCCATGCGATCGCGCAGGGTTCGTCGGAGAGAAACATATCCACGGTTATCAGATCGTCGGATGTGCGCAAGGCGGTCAACACATTGCACGAGGAGTTTTTTTCCGACGGGCTCAAACAGCTGAACATCTACATTGCAGGCGTAGGTAATGTTGGAAAGCGGCTGATCGCGCAGCTCGAACAGCAGCGTGATGATATCGCCGCATCGTTGCGACTAAATCTTCGCATCGCCGGTTTGGCGAACAGCAAGAGCGCTGTGATCGACAGTGATGGGATCGAGCCTACTGATTTCGCCGTACGACTTAGCAGTGCGGGGTTACACAGCGTCGAAGAATTTACCGAGGCGATCCTCAACGAGAACCTTCGCAACTCGGTGTTCGTTGACGTCACTGCAAGTCCGGACGTTGTGAATCACTATCCGGCGCTGCTTAGAAAAAGTGTCTCGGTCGTCGCGTGCAACAAGGTCGCGTGCTCGTCTTCGTACGAGCAATATCGATCATTGAAGGAGATCGCTCGGGAGTTCAATGCGAAGTTCCTTTTCGAAACAAACGTCGGCGCCGGGCTTCCTGTCATCAACACGTTGAATGATTTGATCCGCAGCGGCGATCAGGTTCTTCGAATCGAGGCGGTGCTTTCGGGAACGTTGAATTACGTCTTTAACAACTACGACGGAACGAGCTCCTTCAGCTCGATCGTTCGACAAGCGCAGGACGAAGGTTATACCGAGCCGGATCCGCGACTCGACCTAAGCGGCACCGACGTCGCCCGCAAAATACTCATACTCGCACGCGAGTCGGGGTATCCACTTGAGATGAATGACATCGAAGCAGAATCCTTTTTACCCAAGTCATGCACCGAGGGCACGGTCGACGATTTTTATCGCGAGATGGAAAGGCACGAGGAACACTTTCGCGGGTTGTTAAGCGATGCTCGTGCGAAGGATCAGATCTTGAAGTACATCGCTGTGTTCGATAACGGCAAGGCCAAGGTTGGCTTGCAACGGATCGGTCGCAATCACAACTTTGCAACCCTCTCGGGCAAGGACAATGCGGTTCAGTTTTATACGAACAGATATTCCGAGCAGCCGCTGGTTATAAAAGGGGCGGGTGCCGGTGCGGATGTAACGGCGGCCGGAGTATTTGCCGACATACTACGAACCGCGCGCTGATGCGAAACATAAAGCTCGCCACAGAGCACACAGAGTGGATTCGTTTGACCGGCTCCTTATATTCCTCTGTGTGCTCTGTGGCAAAACTCCTGCGACCGTTAGTTAAGATCGAAAAGAAGAAACTCGGTGTTGTCCTTCAGAGCTTTTAGCTTCAACGCGTTCTCGTCGCTAACAGCGGCTCCGTCACCCGCTTCGATCTTCTCACCGTTGATCTCGAGCGAACCGCTGATCAACTGGAGCCATGCGTGACGGTTTTCGTTTAGTTTGTGTTCGACCACTTCACCGCTCTTCAATACCGATGCGAACAACTGCACATCCTGATTGATGTGAATCGAACCGTCGTCTCCACCGCGTGAAGCGATCAGCTTGAGCTTGCCTTCCTTGTCCTCACGCTCGAAGAACTTCTGCTCGTATCCGGGCAGAAGGTTTCGCTTCTCCGGCAGGATCCAGATCTGAAGCAAGTGCGTGCGATCGGTTTCGGAGCTGTACTCGCTGTGAAGAACGCCCGTGCCGGCGGTCATCCGTTGAACTTCGTTCGGATGGATCGTCTCGCCGTTACCCATCGAGTCGCGATGCGAAAGCTCGCCCGAGATCATGTACGTGATGATCTCCATGTCGCGGTGACCGTGAGTCGGGAATCCCTGTGCCGGTTCGATGCGGTCTTCGTTGATGACGCGCAGATTGCGGAAGCCCATGAAGTTCGGGTCGTAATAGTCCGCGAATGAAAAAGTGAAATTGGTGTCGAGCCAGCCATGATTGGCGTGTCCGCGTTCCTTCGATCGTCTGATGGTGATCATCCCTATTCTCCTTGTACTCTTTGCGTCTTAGCGACTTTGCGTGAACACTGGTTTTCACGCAAACGCCGTTAAGACGCAAAGTCGATATAGGGAGTCTATCGCTTAAGGATCGGGTTGTAATCACTAATTCGGGTGAGAGTTCGGGTGAGTCGGCTATAGCTTTAACGCAGAGCACGCGGAGGACGCGGAGGACGGAGGGCGGAAACACGAGTTTTAGCGAAGGTCTTGCTTACGGCAACGATTCTACTGGTTACGAATACCTCGCTACGGCTGGGGTTTCCCCCTTCGATTCTCCGCGTGCTCCGCGGGCTCTGCGTTAAAAGAAAATCTAGGAGCGCTTACACACCGCCATCAATCCATCCCGGATCGGCAGCAGCACGTTCGAGACCCGAGTATCCGACACGACCATCTGATTGAACTCATGAAGTGCACGAGAATTCTCATCATCGGGTGATAGCACCTTTCCACTCCACAGAACATTGTCCGCGATGATGAAACCACCGGGACGAAGTTTGTCGAAGACCAGATTGTAGTAATTCGAATAGTTCGGTTTGTCGGCGTCGATGAAGACGGCGTCGAAGGTTTCGGGCAGCGACGGTATGATCTCGACCGCATTGCCAAGATGAAACTCGATGCGATCTTTGTACTCGCTCTTCTCGACGAACGAACGTGCGACTTTGTTCGTCTCTTCGTTCACATCGAGCGTGATCACTTTGCCGCTGTCGGCGAGGCCTTCAGCGAAACAAAGAGCCGAGTAACCGAGATATGTGCCGATCTCGAGCACGACTTTCGGTCGGATCATCCGCGAGAACATCGAGAGTAGACGTCCCTGATAAAAACCCGACAGCATCGCCGAGTCCTCATAATGCGCGTAGCAGTGTTCGCGCAACTCGGCGAGCACATTACTTTCGTCGGAGGTAAATTGTTCGGCGTATTCCGTTAGTTCGTTCTTTATTTCGTTCATACAAATAACTCTACCTGATGCGCTCGCGTTGGATGGTTGGTCGAGGGATTTAGCCGCAGATGACGCAGATTACGCAGATCAAATCCAGATCCGCTCCTATCTGCGTCATCTGCGCGATCTGCGGCTAACTATCGTAGCGAACACTCAACTCTAGAGATCCACTCTCACAAGCCCTCGCTTGATCGCGGTCGTTGCAGCCGTTGTCCGATCGGATACACCAATCTTGTCGAATATATTCTTGACGTGCGTCTTGACGGTGTTCTCGCTTACATCAAGCGCGAATGCGATCTCCTTATTCGACATCCCGCCGACGATCATGCGCAGCACATTCGCCTCGGCCCGCGTCAGATCTTCCTGACCGAGATTCTCACTAAGGATCTGCGCGATGTCTTCCGGAATATATTTGCGGCCGGCGGCGACGGCATGAATAGCGTCGACTAACTCGCCGGGGGATACGTCCTTGCAGATATAACCAGCCGCACCCTTTCGCAGAGCCTTTGTGATCTCTGCATCGCCGGCGTGTTCGGCGAGAACGATGATCCTGGCCTTAGGATCAGCGATGAAGTAGTTATCGAGATCGTCGATCGCGCAGGAATCTGGAAGTCTTAATCCGAGGATGGTGACGTCGGGTTTGAGGTCCTTAAAAAGTTGGAATCCATCGGCGGCATTATCGGTTTCGCCGGCTAGATCGATATCACTCTCTCCCTCGATCACCGTGCGCACGCCGAGTCGGGTGAGCGGCTGGTTTTCGATGAGGAGGAGTCGGGTCATAGAATCGGGGCGTCTCGAGTGTTAGCCGCACATTATGCAGATCAAGAGGCTAAGCTCTATGAATCTTATCCGCGTTATCCGCGTCATCTGCGGTTAGCGTTGTTCACGATCCCGAACCTCTACGCAGACTCAGCCAACTCAGCCGTAAACTCCACGATCGGCCTGACTATGTCGGTGTCGTAATTCGTCGGGACGTGTTGCATCACCGCGGTCATTCGTTCGAGTCCCATTCCGGTGTCGACCGATGGAGCGGGCAACGGCGTTAACGTGAAGGAGCCGTCTTTCTCTAACGTTCGATTGAACTGCATGAAAACGAGATTCCAGATCTCGATCGTCGTATCACCCGGTCCATTCACCCAGTGCGCCGAGTTCTTCTCTGGATTCAGCGGATCGTCGCCCATGTAATGGAAGATCTCCGAGCAAGGTCCGCACGGGCCGGTGTCGCCCATTTGCCAAAAATTGTCCTTGCGTCCGAAACCGAGGATTCGCTCCGGCTTCGCCCCCACCTTCTCCCAGAGCGATCGCGCCTCCTCGTCAGCGGGGACTTCATCGTCACCTGCGAAGAAAGTAAACCAGAGTCGTTCGGGGTCGAGCTTGAATTCGTTTACGAGTA
>DATEOJ010000362.1:0-5841 GCA_035274235.1 Pyrinomonadaceae bacterium | reverse complement strand
GCGGCTCGCGGACCGCTCTTCGCCGACTTCGACGACGCGAAGTGATCGGGATCAACCGGAATCTGTTTTTGTTTATCGGTAAGCTCTATACCCATTTTCTCGAGCGTCGCGCGATTGAGGCTTCCGGTTGCCGCGAGGCCGTTTCCTTTTTGAAATGCCTTCACTGCGGTGCGTGTTGCCGGATCGAGCTTTCCACTCGCATCACCCGAGTAAATGCCTTTGCTCTTCAAATGATTCTGCGCGGCGATTACCTGATTCTTGTTCGCACGAAACGCGGCCTTCTTCGCGGGCGGGTCGTCGACGCGTAATGCGGACGGTATCGCAGCGGTATCGATCATTGTTAACGAGAAGGCCGGTCCGCCGGCCGAAGCGGGGATGTACGCCGAGGCGCACGTAAATAGAGAAACAAACAGTGTGGGAAGAACTGGTCTCATATCTATCTCCTTTTTTATTTGGCTACTGAACGAGCAAAGCAGGGAGATCGTGGGAACTCGTGCCCATTCTCGGTTAGAACGTGCTTTGCGGTGACACGAAGTATATTTTATTTCGGCAACCTGTCAAGAATTTTTTCCGTATTCTAAATTGTTCTAAATTTGAGTCGATGTCGATAGAAAGCGCGATAGAGGAAAGGATCAAAGAAGCGATGGCCCGCGGTGAGTTTGACGGCTTGAAGGGGCACGGCAAACCGCTCGATCTCGACGCTTACTTCAACACTCCCGAAGACCTCCGAATGGCTTACTCGATCCTCAAGTCGAACGACTTCGTCCCCGAAGAAGTGGAGATCATGAATGACATCGCCTCCTTGCAGAAAGAACTCGACGCGAGCATCGGCGAAGAGCGCAAAGCGACGGTGACGAAGCGTCTGCAAGAACGTCGACTCGCTCTCTCGCTGCTACTCGACAAACGCCGTCGACGCTAACCTCGCCAGTTGTCACACCCGAAAAACTGTAACAGCCCTCGACTTAAGTCCTATCCCGAATTGCTAGCCTGACTCCGGTTTTATAAACCCATTTTCTAACCAAGGAGTTCATAAATTTCGCTATGCACAGAATTATCTTGTTACTTTGCCTGATGTTCGTCATCAGCGGTTACGCAGCGGCTCAAAACACACCCGACCGCAAGACCGGCGAGTTATATATCGGTTATTCAAACGGCCAGGTCGATACCGGTCTCGGCGACATCGACGACGATCTTAATTTGGATCTTGACGATCGGGAGACATTCCACGGCTTCGAAGTGGCCGGCGTTTACAACATCAGTCGTTACTTTGGAGTGAAGGGTGACATTTCGGGCACCTACAGTAACCGCGGCTTCGCGCTCAACATTCCGCTTCCGGATGGTGGAACGGGCAGTGTTGGATTCGAAACCAAAAGTGCGCTGTACAACTTCCTCGGCGGCGTTCAGATAAAGGACAACGCGCAGAAAGGAAGATTGAAGCCGTTCGCACATGCGTTGGTCGGAGCGGCGCACAGCCGCATAAAGTTGAGCGGACTCGGTTGTTCGGTCGGAGTTGATTGCTCGGACTTTGAGGGAGGGTCCGAGACTAATTTTGCCGGCGCGTTCGGCGGCGGTCTCGACCTTCGATTGAGCCGACGTGCTCAGATCCGCTTGATCCAAGTCGACTACAACCCGATCTGGTTCGACGGAGGCGTGCAAAACAACATCAGGTTCGGATTCGGTTTTGTCTTTTAAGTCTTAATACGTCGGATGTGGAGTTCGGCCATCGGATCCGAACTCCGCATCCTTTTCGACGCCTGCCTCATCGAGCATCTTCAGTTACCTGCATCGCAAGCCATTCCTAAAACTGCTTCGGTGCGTCCTGCTCGGGACATGCTCGCCGCATTACGCAGCTTCGATACTGTAGGCGAGCAGCTCGACCTGCTCGTCAAAGAACTCGCTCGCGACGACTTACCAGTAAAATCGTATTATCCTTATCCCACTATTGATGTTCGGTCGTACTTATTGACCGGGTTTCGACTAATCGGTTGCTGAATGAATACTCATTCAGTTATAATTCGTCTGCAATTTCCTTGAATATATGAATATTTCTAAGGCCGCCGTACTGGGAGCGGGAACAATGGGTGCCGGTATCGCGGCTCACCTCGCTAACGCTGGAATACCGACGCTGTTACTCGACATCGCACCGAGCGAACTCACGCCGGAAGAGCAGGCGAAGGGGCTCACGCTCGATTCGCCGAAGGTAAGGAACCGCGTCGTCGCAGCGTTGTTCGAAGCGTCGAAGAAACTCCGACCCGCGCCGTTCATGCTTGGCGATAATGCGAAGCTCATCTCGCTCGGCAACTTTGCCGACGATATGTCGAAACTCAAAGACTGCGATCTCGTCATCGAAGCGGTCGTCGAGAATCTCGACATAAAGCACAAGGTGTTTGCCGAAGTCGAAAAGAATCGAAAGCCGGGTGCGATCATCGCGACGAACACGAGTGGGATACCGATCAAGTCGATCGCGGAACCTTTCTCGGACGACTTCAAGTCGCACTTCGTCGGCGTTCACTTCTTTAATCCGCCGCGGTACATGAAGCTGGTCGAGTTGATCCCCACCGAATGGACCGATGGCGAGCTGGCGTGCAAGATGTCGGGATTTCTCAACCAGCGTCTCGGCAAGGGTGTCGTTCCGGCGAAGGATCGTCCGAACTTCATCGCGAATCGCGTTGGGACGTTCGGCATGATGGCGACTGTCCACGAAATGCTCGAGATGGGATTTACGCCGACCGAAGTCGACCAGATGACGGGTAAAGCGATTGGTCACGCGTCGTCGGCGACATTCCGGACGTCGGATCTTGTCGGGCTCGACGTGCTTGTTCACGTGAATAAGAATCTCTATCCGGCGATTCCCGACGACGAGGACCGCGAAGCATTTCAGATCCCGGATGTCATCAACCAAATGCTCGAGAAGAAATTTCTCGGCGACAAGACGAAGGGCGGGTTCTACAAAAAGACGAAGACTGCGGAAGGCAAGACCGAGATCCTCGAACTGGACCTCAAGAGTTTCGAATACGGACCGCAGCAGAAGTCGAAGTTTCCGTCGATCGAAGCGGCGAAGGCTATCGAAGATCTGCCGAAGCGGGTGAAGGCGCTCGTATGGGGCGAAGATCGCGTCGGGGAGTTTCTCTGGAAGACGTCGTCGCGGATCTCGCGTTACGCGGCTAACCGTATTCCCGAGATCGCGGACACGATCGTCGAGGTCGACAACGCGCTCAAGTGGGGATTCGGTTGGGAGATCGGTGTCTTTGAAGCGTGGGATGCGATCGGCGTGAGAGAGTCGGTTGAGCGGATGAAGAAAGAAGGTCAGGCGGTGCCGGCGAATGTCGAGAAGATGCTCGCTGACGGAGCCGAAACTTTCTACAAGAGCGAGAACGGGCAGAAGTCCTATTACGATCTGGTCAACGGTGGATACAAAACGGTTCCGGACCAGCCCGGTGTCATCCTTCTTAAGTCGGTCAAAGATCGGACGGGCGTTATCAAGACGAACCCCGGTGCATCGCTGCTCGATCTCGGTGATGGGGTCGCATGTCTCGAGTTTCACTCAAAGATGAACTCGATCGGCGGCGACACGATGTCGATGATGAACGCCGCGATCGACGAGGTTGAGAAAAACTTTGTCGGGCTTGTTGTTGGAAACCAGGGCGGTAATTTTTCAGCCGGTGCAAATTTGATGATGCTCCTGCTCGCAGCACAGGAAGAGGAGTGGGACGACATCAACTTGATGGTCGGTGCACTGCAGAAAGCGATCATGCGTCTGCGGTACTCGGCAAAACCGGTCGTTACCGCACCATACGGTCTTACGCTTGGCGGTGGTTGCGAGATAGCGATGCACGGCGATCGCGTTCGCGCGGCGGGTGAGTCGTACATGGGCCAAGTGGAGGTAGGTGTCGGGTTGATCCCCGCGGGTTGCGGTACGAAGGAGATGACGATGCGAGCGATGGACGCCGCGTCGAAAGTCCCCGACGCAGATCCGCTTCTGTTTTTGAAGAAGACATTCGAGCTGCTGGGAATGGGCAAGGTCGCAACGTCTGCACAGGAGGCGAAGGCCTTCGGATTTCTGCGTGACGTCGATTCGATCTCGATGAACGGCGATCGTCTGATCGCAGACGCGAAGCAGGAGGTCCTGAATCTCAATGCTTCCGGATACATCGCGCCGGTCCAACGGACCGATATCCTTGTTATGGGTGAATCGGCGCAGGCGGCGATAAAATTAGCGCTGCATATGATGAAGCGTGGCGGTTTTATTTCCGATCACGATGAGCTGATCGGCAAGAAGCTCGCGAACATCATGAGCGGCGGAAACATGAATCACACGACGCAAGTTTCCGAGCAGTATCTGCTCGATCTGGAACGAGAGGCATTTCTCTCGTTGTGCGGTGAGCGAAAAACTCAGGAACGCATCGGGGCAATGTTGAAGACAGGTAAACCGTTGAGAAACTAAACTCCTCTTTGCGTCTTAGCGTCTTTGCGTGAACGCCGGGTTTTCACGCAAAGACGCTAAGCCGCAAAGTAAGAAAAGAGGTGGCCATGGACGAACGAATTAAGCAAATCACATCCGATCTCAAACAGGTCGCCGACGACACTCAAGCGACATTCGGCGGTCTTTCGTCTGAGCAGCTGAATCACAAACCTGAGATCATGAGTTGGAGCATCGGTCAGTGCCTTGAGCACATCATCAAGACCAACGAGCTGTTCTATCCGGAATTCGAGAAGCTTGCGAGCGGCAAGCGGAAGAATTCGCTGATCGAAAGCTTTTCGCCGCTGAGCGGGTTCTTCGGGCGCTACCTGATCAAGGCCGTGTCCGAGGATTCGAAAAAGACGAAGGTCCCGTCGAACGCGATCGTTCCTCCGAGCAAGATCTCGGACGACATCGTCGACCGCTTTGCGACCCACCTCGACGAGATTAATCGACGTATCGAAGCGTGTGCCGATGCTGACCGTCAAAAGACCGTCGTCACGTCGCCGTTCCTGTTCGTTGCGACGTACTCACTCGAGGATGCGTACACGGTGCTGGTCGAACACACGCGACGACATGTCCGCCAGGCGAAACGCGTCATGGAGACAGATCGTTTTCCGAAGGCATCTGCTGTGGCCGACAGTAGTTCTTAAACGCAGAGACCGCGGAGAACGCGGAGAGAATGTACCCCCGCGTGCTCCGCGAGCTCCGCGTTAGAAAAAGTCAAACGAATGAAACGTTGCTCCTGGCCAAAGAACGAACTTGCGATCCGCTATCACGACGAAGAGTGGGGCGTGCCGCTGCATGATGACGAAAAGCTCTTCGAATTCCTGATCCTCGAAGGTGCGCAGGCGGGATTGAGTTGGGACACGATACTGCGCAAACGCGAAAACTATCGCAAGGCATTCGACGGCTTCGATGTAAACAAAGTCGCGCGATATACCGATAAGCGGATCGAGAAACTGCTGCTCGACGAGGGCATCATTCGCAATCGTTTGAAGGTTGCGTCAGCGGTGACGAATGCAAAAGCGTTTTTGAAAGTGAAGGAAGACTTTGGTTCGTTCGACAAGTACATCTGGTCGTTCATCGACGGCAAGCCCATCGTCAACAAGTGGAAACAGACCGGCCAGGTGCCGGCGACGAGTAAAGAATCCGACGCGATCAGCAAGGACCTGAAGAACCGCGGGTTTAAATTTGTCGGCTCAACGATCATCTACGCGCACATGCAGGCGACGGGAATGGTTAACGATCATTTGGTGAGTTGTTTTAGGTATAAGAAATGTTCTTAATTCTTCTTTGCGTCTTCTTTGCGGGCTTTGCGAGCTCTGCGTGAGATATATCTTTATAGTTCAGAAGGCAGATCTCACGCAGAGCTCGCAAAG
>DATEOJ010000361.1:0-7589 GCA_035274235.1 Pyrinomonadaceae bacterium | reverse complement strand
TCACGTGCGAGATTGATCGCCTGACGATCAGCGAAAAGGTCACCCTTTCCCAAGTAAGTTCGTGAACGCTCGATAGCCGCTTTCGCATCCTCAAAACGATCACCGCTTTTGTGAGTGTGGATGATCTTTTCAAATACTTGTGTTACGAAGTCGCGTTCGTCAGCCGTCAATGAGTCGCCCGGCACGAGGCCATAGACTGACAACGATAACTCGTAGGTCGCGATCGCATCGTTTGGTCGATCACCGTGTGCATAGACATCGCCCAGCGCAACTTGATACGAAGCGGCTCCGGGTCTATCCGTCGCTTGAATCTTATTGGCCGTGCTACGGAGCAACTCGGCCGCGTCGTCGATCTTACCGATGCGTGCGTAGACCTGAGCAAGCAAGTTAACGAGCGGAGAGCTGGTCGGATTCGCGTAGATCGCCTGCTGTAATGCCTCGACCGCGATCGCCGCTTCTTCAGCATTCGCACCATCGAGAGCATCACGCAACAGATCTACAGCTCCAAGATTCGCCGGCTCATCGACAACGAGAGTCGAAGTGATCTCGATCGCCTCGCGAGTCTTGCCGACCTTTAACAATGCCTCGCCGAGTTTCAGCGTCGCGGTCTCGGGTCCGAGACTCTGCCCGCCCATGAGCATCTGATAGAACTGACTTTCAACCGGGGCCGCCGCTTCTACCCAGCGGCGTAGAGAGACGATGCTCTCATTGGTTTTTCCAGTCCGATCATAGAGTTCGCTCAAGAACGCCCAAGCTTCCGCGTTTCGCGGGTCGAGCTTCGCCACGTGCTGCCATTCGACGATCGCCTTCTCCGCGGCTGGAGCGTCGAACGGTCCCCCAACGAGTCGTGCCTGATAAGAGTAAAGTCGTCCGAGAATTCTCCGCGCACCGAAGTTATTCGGATTTACGCGAATTGAAAGCTGCGCAAGCCGGATAGATTCTTCAACGTCGCGCGGCTGAACGTTGAGCGAGAGCTCAGCGAGGGCCGTGTATCCTTCGGACAGCATCGGATCGAGCTGAACCGACTCCTTCAGCGCCTCAGACGCAAGCCGCGCATTGTTCTGCCGACCGGTCCGTGTGCGGAAGATCGTCCAGATATAACGCTGGCCTTCGAGAAGCTTTGCATACGCCTGCTGACGCTGTTCTGCAGGAGCTTCCGGCAGACGGGCCGCGTAGTCGAGGGACTTCTCGAGCTGTTGGGAAAGTTTTACGGGTGCTGGCGTCGGTGGCGGAGGCAGCGTCGAAGGAGATTGTGCGAGACAGACGGCCGAACCGGCGAGAAGGAAAGTGACTGAAACGAAGATTCTCAAACTCATTAACTCCGCCGGCCATATGCCGGATAAAAAAGGCGGCTCGTGAAGCTATGAACCGCCTTAGATCTCGAATCGAACGATCATCGTTCGAATTATTTCTCCTGCTGCGGGGTCGCCGCCGGACGCGGTGCCGGCGTCTGCGCTTGTGACTGTGGTTGTGCAGCCTGTCGAGGAGTATCCCTGATCACCGTCGTGAGTGCCTGCGGTATCTGGTTAGTGTAGATATCGCCCTGGTTCTCGATGATCTGATCGATCAGCTCGAACTTCTCCTTGTCGAAGTCGCGCGTCATCAAGACTCCGTCCTTGTCGATCGTCATCGGATAGATACCGAAGAGCTGATTCTTAAAGTTCGCGAAGAACGACTGGCCTTCCGGCGGTAGGACCTTCGCACGCTCAGGATTCACCTCGGGAATCGTTGCACCGATGTTCTGCAGTTGCTCCTTCGACTTCTCTACATAGTCGCTATTCGGAAAGTCGCTGATGATGCGTTGGAAGTATCGCGCCGCCTGGTCGGTTTCTTCCTCGACCATGTAAGTCACGGCGAGTTTGTAGAGGGCCTCGTCGGCAAAACTAAAGTTCGGATACTTGTCGAGGATCTCGCGATAACGCGACTGAGCTCCCTTCAATCCGCCCTTCTTCTGACCGACCGACTGCGTGTAGTAGTAATTCGCGATGTAGAGACTGTGCAGACCGAGGTTGTCCTGGACCTGATCAAGTCGCTTCCTCGCTTCTTCCTTGAGGATCGAGTTCGGGTACGACTGCAGCAACGCCTTCAAACGAGTCTCAGCACGTTTCGCACGCGTCGCGTCGCGATCCGGCAAACCGATCTGACGCATTTCCGACTCAGCGATCTTCAAAACGACGCGGTCCGCGAGCGGATGCGTCGGGAAGAACGTCAGCCAATCCTGATATGCCGCGATCGCCTGGATCAGAGCGGCGGTCGAGCCTTCGAGGAAGAACGAGTCCGCGACAGCCAGCTTCGACATCGGAAGATAAGGCGAATCGGGATAGGTCGTGATGATGGTCTGGAACAAAAGGCGTCCGACGTCGAAATTCTTTTTCCTGACTTCGCGGGTCGCGACGATGAACAGTTCGCGATCGCGGCCTGGCGAAACGCTGCCGATCAGTTCGTCATACTCATCGCTGCCGCCGCCGCCGCCAAAAATACCGAGGAATTTTTTCTTTTTCTTGCCGTCACGACTTTTAGCATCGCCGGTAACGTCGGTACTAGCACGAGCACTCGCGGTGTCAGTCTGAACCTGATCCGCACGACGCTGAAGATCGGTCACTTCGCCTTCGATGCGATCGATGTCGGCCGGTTCGTACTTCTCAGAGCGGTCAATTTTTCCGCGAAGACTGTTGACCTCATTTTGCAGCGAGGACGCTTCTTTCTCGACCGACTTCAGACGAGCAAACGGCGTATCGACGTTTTCCTTTCCGTCTTTACCTTTCTCGCCCTCGCCCTCTTGCTTGAGTGCCGACGCGGCGCTCGCGGCGCTCCGTCGAATGGTCTCGAGCTTCTGTCGCATCACTTCAAGCCGCTGGCCTTGCGATCCATCGCCATGCCTCTGCGGCTGTTGCGCAATGACGCTCATGGACAACAGACCAAGAGCGAAAATGATTGAAGCGACGCTTCCTCGTTTTATAAAAAACATAATTCCTCTAGATGAGACCACTAAACCCAGACCGCACCTTTCGATAACAAATCTTTCACGGCCTCGCTGGGACGGCCCTTACCGTATACCGCAGAACCGGCGACAATGATCTCCGCTCCCGCCTCGACGATCTCCGCAATATTATTCGCGTCGACACCGCCATCGATCTCGATCCTGGTTTCAAGTCCCGCGTCGTCGATCATTCGCTTCAAGCGTTTTAGTTTGCTAAGCGAGGTCGGTATGAACGACTGCCCTCCGAATCCCGGATTCACCGACATGAGCAAAACGAAGTCGGCGTACGGCAACGCTTCTTCCAACGAAGACAGTGGGGTCGCCGGATTGATCGCGATTCCCGCTTTTGCACCGGCTTCGCGGATCGCGACGAGCGTCCGCTGCAGGTGTACATCGGCCTCGACGTGCACCGAAACCATGTCAGCACCGGCTTCTACAAACTGCACGGCGTATCTGCCCGGCTCCTCGATCATGAGGTGCGTGTCGATGGTCATCTTGGTCGCCTTCCGAAGCGATTTCACCACCGGAAGACCGATCGTAATGTTCGGGACGAAATGACCGTCCATCACATCGACATGTAGCACCGTAGCGCCGCCGCTTTCGACGGCCGCGATCTCGTCTGCCAGTTTGGAAAAGTCAGCTGAGAGAATCGACGGGGCTATTTCAAACATTCAGTATTTTTGCTTCCAGTTTGTTGCGACAACGCTGATTTCAGTTGCACTTCGAGTCACTGCTTCGGCTTTGTTTCGCCAGGAGCTTTGCCTGCCGGTGAGCCCTGAGGCTTGGTAGGAGTCGTCTCCTTTGGCTTGTCAGGCGTCTCTTTTTTCTCAGCGTCAGTTTCTTTGGGGGCCGTTTCCTTTGTCTCGGTGCTCGTGTTCGTGCTCGATTCGTTTGCGATCACATCACGAGTTGTGTCGGCTTTCTTCTTGTTGGTGTTCGAGTTCGCCTTGGCCTTCTTAGGTTTGTCCGAGATCATCTCCTCGATCTTCTCGGTGTCGTCCTCTTCGATGTCCTTCTTCAGCGACGACGGTGTTTCTTCACCCACAGCCCCGGCTTTGCTTACAACGACGAGGATCATCTGTCCCGTCTTTACCGTTTCACCGGCCTTCGGAAGCTGCTCGAGCACCGTGTTCATCGGATCCTCGCTTACCCGGTCAGCACGTTTCTTGATCTTCAGACCAAGCGAAGCCAACTCCTTTTCGCTCTGGACAAAATCCTTCCCTACGATCTCAGGAACCTTCAGCTCCGATCCGGAAAGCGACATGTAGACCACACCGGCCATTCCCGAAAGGAACGCAACCAGCAATACGACTACCATTACGAGTTTGCCGATGGCCGAAAAGCCTGTTGAAAGAATACTCATCCGAGCACCAAACCAAAGCGAAAGTCTAGCATTTTTTGCTTACTCACGGAATTCGGGGAACTAAATAGCCCGACGCCGAAACTCCGCGATAAAAAAGCCGTCAGTCTCATCTCGATGCGGAAATGTCCGACCAAATCCGTGGGCGGTGACGAACCGTTCCGGCACACGCGGGCTAAGCTTTTCAAATTCAGTCGTCTGAGCCAGAAACTCGGTCACGACTGCTTCATCTTCTTCGCGTTCGAGCGAGCAAGTCGAATAGATAAGTCTTCCCCCGGGCGTCACGACCTTTGATGCGTTGTTTAGGATGGCAAGTTGTTTCTTAGATAGGTCAGTAAAGTCGTCGGGGGAAAGGGTATATCTGATCTCGGGATTGCGGCGTATGGTGCCCGTTCCGGTGCATGGAGCATCGACGAGGACAGTATCGAAGGACTTATCGGCGAACGGCAATGCACCGGCCGCGTCGTATTGAACGATCTTGACGTCGGCTCCTTGGCGAACGCAGGTCTGTCTCAGATGCTCAACACGCGTCATGTGGAGATCGCCGGCAACCGCAATTTGAGGTTTCCCCTCCAAAGCCACCTGTGTCGTCTTGCCGCCCGGAGCCGCGCAGACATCGAGAAAGCTTTGTCCGACGTCCTGTGCAACCGTATGGGCGACCAATTGAGAAGCCTCGTCCTGAAAGTAGATCTCGCCGCTCTCTAATTTCTCTCGAAGCTCCGCCGTGATCGAGTTGGTTAGGTAACATCCGGGAACAAACCCGCTCTTCTCGAACTCTCCCGATGCGTCACCGATGAACCTAAACGCGCTTATCGGAACCGAGTTGTTCGCCGACGCGATCTTCTCGGCAGCATCGATACCGTTTTCAGTGCTCCACTTTTCTATCAGCCATGTCGGGTGAGATGTCTCGATCGAGATCCGTTCCACATCGTCTGCGAACTCGAGAGACGGCATTCCCTTCTCGCTGACGCGACGAAGTATCGCATTCACGAATCCTTTCGCCGATGTCTTCTTCGCGAGCTGAACCAGGTTGACGCTTTCGTTGATCGCGGAGTAGGCGGGAATCTTTTCGAGAAAGAGAAGCTGATACGCGCCAAGTCGCAATGCGATGCGAACCGCCATGTCCAACTTCTTCGCGCCTGCAAAGGTGCGAACTACCGCATCCAGCAACATCAGGCGACGAAGGACACCTAGGACAAGTTCGTGACAGAGGGCCCGGTCAGGTGGGTTTAGCTTCTCTTCAAACGCAGGCAGGAGCACGGACGAATACGCGCGGTCCTCCTCGATGCGTCGAAGGACCTCGAATGCCGCCAGCCGTGCAGGCGAGACTTTCATTTCTGTGAGTAATCGGGGCCGATGCCTTTATCGAGGTTCTCATCGACGGTACGACGATCGTCAAATACGAAACACTCGCCTTGCCAGAGGCTCTCGCTTTCGTCGACTGTCTCAAGGTATTTCAATATCCCGCCATCGAGTTGGAACACTTCCTTGAAACCGAGCTGCTTCATATAGGGAGCAAACTTCTCGCATCGAATACCGCCAGTGCAAAACATCGCGACTCGCGGATGTGTTTCGGGATCGAGATTGTCCGAAATGAAATCAGGTAATTCGCTAAACTTTTCCGTCTGCGGGTTCACGGCGCGTTCGAAGGTGCCGTTCTTAAATTCGTAATCGTTGCGTGTGTCGAGAACAAGGACAGATGGGTCTTTGACAAGTTCGTTCCATTCGGACGGGTTAACGTGCGTGCCGCTTCCGAGCGAGATGTCGACTGGCTTCTTGAGCGTTACGATCTCGGGTTTGATCTTTACATCGACCTTCCTGAACGGACACGCCTCGTGAAAGGAGGATTTGTAACTGAGCCGCGACGAGAAGATCCTCTCAGCCTCCGAGACAAAACGCTCGATCGCGCCCGACTTACCGCAGACGGTCGAGTTAAAGCCTTCCTCCGCGAGAATGATCGTTCCTTTGATCGCATTCCGGCGCATCGTCTCACTAAGCGATGCACGGATGTTTGGCAGCTCCGACGCCTCCAACGTCTTGAACTCGTAGAACGTGATTATCTGAAACTTCTCTTCGGTCAACTTCCTAATACCTCACCGACTTCGGGTCGGACGCCGTTAATAAAATCTCTCGCGCTCACACGTCGCTTTCCCTCGAGCTGAACCTCTTCCAACCTGAGCATCGAGTCTCCACCGCAGAAAACAATAAGCGAGTCGCCGCTCGCACTTAGTATCGCACCGGGTGTCGTCAGGTTGTGCTCGATTGAAACCGGCGTCGATTTGAAAATCGTAAACTTCTTTCCTCGGAAGTATGAGAACGCAGTCGGAAACGGTTGAAACCCGCGGACGCGATGAGCGATCTCTCGTGCGTCCAGCATCCAGCTTATCAACCCGTCTTCCTTCTTCATGAGCGGTGCGAACGTCGCGTCGAGTTCGTTCTGCGGTTCGGGTTTCAGCGATTCAAGATTCGTAAGCGTTTCGATCAAGAGATCGGCACCCAGAGTCGATAGTCTTTCCATTAACTCGATCGCGTTCTCGTCCTCGCCGATCGGGGTCGAACGCTGGATGAGCATCGGTCCTGTATCGAGTCCGGCGTCCATTTTCATCGTCGTGACGCCGGTCGCCCTTTCGCCGTTAACGATCGCCCAGTTCACAGGCGCCGCACCGCGATACTTTGGCAACAGCGAAAAATGAACGTTAATAGCACCATGTGTAAATGCCGTAAGAAATCTTTCGGGAAGGATCCGTCCGTAGGCAACGACAACCGCGACGTCCGCCTCTTGTGACTTGAACTCCTCCCACGCTTCCTCAGTCTTGATCTTCGTCGGCTGAATAACTTTCAGACCGTGCGTCAGAGCGAATTCCTTTACCGCCGATTGCGCGAGCTTGTTTCCACGGCCCGCCGGCCGATCCGGCTGCGTGTACACGGCTACTATCTCGTGACCGTCCTCAACGAGCCGTTCAAGACTTATCGCCGCCGCCCGCGGTGTTCCCATAAAGAGGATCTTCATACCCAAAGCAAGCTAAACATCATAAAGGGAAAAGGGCGGGACTGGAAACGATGAACTTAACGTCGCACGAATATTGGCGCGATTCATGTCGCCAACGGCGACAAACATTAAAGCCTGGGGTGAAGCCGGAGGCGGAACCCCAGGACGCACATTGTGATAAAAACGGTCGCTGAAAGCGACGCACATTCCTTCGAGAACTGTGCGTCGCTTTCAGCGACCGCTCGTGGTTGAATTCTAAC
>DATEOJ010000360.1:0-43861 GCA_035274235.1 Pyrinomonadaceae bacterium | reverse complement strand
GAGACCAAGCCGCTTGCGACGGGTCTGCCGGCAGCTCAGATGGCCGGGATCGAGGGGAAGTTCGGCCGAACCGGATACGTCCGATTCGGAGATACATTCTGGTTCTTCCAGTTTCGGGAGAAGGCGTCCCAGTTTCTGGCTCGGCTCCGAGACGGAAAGTTGGATATCTCGAATGTCGACTCACCGGATCCAGTTGGCATGATCGCCGACCGCAACGGCAATATCTTGATCGGCCAACTCGATCACGGACTCCTGCGGATCGATGCGTCGTTCGCCCAGGCAGACGACGTAAGCAATCTGGCTGCCGGCGCAACGTTACTCAGCGGCCCGGAGATCGCCAAAACTATTGTCGCCTTAGCCAAGGACCGGGAAGGAAATGTTTGGGTCGCAAGCTACGACGGTCTGCACCTCATAAGGGATAATCCGCTCGTCAACGTTATCTCGCAGCGAGACGGTCTGCCGTCAAATAACATCTATGCGGTTGCCGAAGACCCGGACGGGTCTATCTGGTTTGGCGTATGGGCGACTCCGGGGGTAATCGCTCGATACGCGAACGGTCGCATCAACACCTTCGACCTCCCTCTTGTTACCGCGATCACCCACGACAAGTCGGGTCAGCTCCTGATCGGAGCTAACAACAACGTTTGGAAAAAGAGTGGGGAGTCATTCGAAATTCTCGATACAGAAGTTTTTGGCACGAAGGGAGCACCGAGGAATGCGGCCGATGAGATCAGCTTCGTCGCTGAAGACCGGTCAGGAGCATTATGGATCGGCGGATCCGGGGGGCTTCTTAAGTACCGTGATGGCGAAGTGCGGCGCTACACGAGAGCCGATGGTCTGCCATCCGAGACACTCGTCGCATTTTTAGAAACAAAGGCAGGCGAGATTTGGTTAGGTACGACAAGTGGACTCGCGCGACTCGATGGCGAACGGTTCACTTCATATCGGAGCGAGTTTGTTAGAAGCCTTTACGAAGATCCCGACGGCGTTCTCTGGATCGGTACGTACGACAGCGGGATCATTCGATATAAGAACGGCGAGTTCCGCACGATCGCGGCGAGAGACGGACTGTTTAGCGACGGCGTTTTCTGCATTCTCGAAGATGATGACGGTTGGCTATGGATGAATAGCAATCAGGGGATCTACCGCGTGCGGCGTGACGACCTGAATGATTTTGCCGACGGCCGGATCTCTACAATAACTTCGGCCGGCTACGGTACCGAGGACGGCCTGCTGAATGTCGAAGGCAATGGCGGCAAGCAACCGGCGGGATTGCGTTCGTCGGATGGACGTCTTTGGTTCCCGACCGCGGGTGGTCTCGCGGTGATCGATCCGAAGCGGGTCCATCGAGACGAGAACGCACCCGCTGTTCTGATCGAGGAGATCAAGGTCGACCAAAAGGAGATCGCGGGTTTTCCCGGACAGATCGTCCTCGAACCCGGACAGACGGCCCTCGAGATCAACTACACTGGCATCAAGTTCACCAACCCCGAGCGACTTCGATTCCGATACAAACTCGAAGGACTTGACGATAACTGGACCGAGGCAGGGACTCGCCGCACCGCTTACTTCTCGCATCTTCCTTACGGCGAATATACGTTTCGGGTCCTGGCGGCGAATCGCGACGGAGTATGGAACGAGCAGGGTGCCGGTGTGAAACTCCTTATCGATCGTCCGTTTCATCGGACGTATTGGTTCTACGCGCTGGTCTCACTACTGGTGGTCGGTTTCGTTGGACTGATTTATCTTGCGCGTGTTAAGCAGTTGCAAAGTATCGCGGACGCACGTGAACTGTATACGCGTCAGCTGCTTGAATCGCAGGAGCGCGAACGGAGCCGGCTAGCAATGGAGCTTCACGATTCGCTAGGGCAAAGTTTGGTCGTGATCCGAAACCGCGCACTCCTCGGCATCAGCAAGAAGCAGGATGACGCAGCGATGTTGGAACAGCTTCAGGAAATTTCCGACGCATCGGCGTCCGCGTTGCAAGAGACGCGTGAGATCGCGCATACACTGCATCCTTATCAGATCGAGGCTCTTGGATTGCGAACGGCCCTTCTATCGCTGATCGACAAGTTTGAGAGCTCGTCAGACATTGCCTTCACCGTAGAGATCGATGACAGGGTTTCAAATATTCCGCACGACGTCGCGATCGCCGTGTATCGCATAGCGCAGGAATGGTTCACAAATGTCGTGAAGCATTCGTCCGCGAGCGAGGTGTCTTTCACGCTCAAATCAGATGGCGACAGTCTCATGTTAGACATCGTCGACAACGGCGTCGGGTTTGACCCTGAAACGGTGAAAAAGGGTCTCGGGCTGCGAGGCATCGAAGAGCGGTCGAGGATGATCGGCGCCGCGTTGAACACGACATCGAGTCGTGGAGCAGGTGCCGCATTAAAACTCTCTGTAGACTTGAGCTAACGAGAATGGAACAGAAGAGCATTCTAATCGCCGACGATCATCCGATCTTTCGTTCGGGACTTCGTTCGGTTATTGTTGCCGAACCTTCGTTCGAGGTCGTCGGCGAGGCGTCGGATGGTGAAGAGGCAATGGAGCTGCTCGCCAAACAGCCGGTGGATATTCTCATCCTCGATTACAACATGCCAAAGCTCACCGGTTTCGCGGTACTCCAAAAGATCGCGGAACAGAAGATCGATGTGATCCCAGTGATGCTCACGATGCACAACGACGAAGCGATGTTCGCGAAGGCATTCGAGCTCGGCGTGCGCGGTTACGTTCTTAAAGACAGTGCGAGCGTCGACATCGTAAACTGCCTGCACGCTGTCAGCCAGGGACAGGTCTACACCAGCGCAGCGGTCACAACATATCTCTACAAACGTGCGTCGCGAGGACAGGAATCGGTAGCGGGTCTCGGCTCGCTGACGCCGGCTGAACGAAAAGTCCTTCGGATGATCGCGGATTACAAAACGAGCCGCGAGATCGCCGACGAACTTTGCGTCAGTATCCGCACGGTAGAAAATCATCGATCTAACATCAGCTCCAAGCTCGGTGTCACCGGAAGTCACGGACTTTTCAAGTTCGCGATCCAACATCAGTCTGACCTTCTTTAGTTCCACGCCGCATAGGTAGTTCCACCTAGAAAAATCCGTAGGGGACTCATCGAAAAATGAGTTCCTCCACTCTGTCTGCGCCCGCCCACCCTGAGCGAAACTCACATCGCTCGGAACCCTTGAACACGAGAGAAATGATCCTGATCGCCGACAACAACGAAGATGTACGCCGAATTATTCGCCGCGTGATCGAAGAGATCGACGCCGAAGTGATCGAAGTCGCGGACGGCACCGAGGCGATCGAAGCCTATGAAGACCGTCGTCCGGACTGGGTACTGATGGATATCAATATGCACCCGATGGATGGTCTGACAGCGATGAGCGAGATCCTTCGACAGCATCCCGATGCGCGAGTGGTCATCGTGAGCCAACACCAGGATGCAAGGACGCGCGAGACGGCGCTCGCGATGGGAGCCTACGCGTTCGTCGGGAAAGAAGACTTGATGAAGCTGCAGGATTTGTTGGCTCCGACTCTTGTGAACATCAAGCGTCAGTGAACTGGAATGCAATCAAAAGCAAATTCAATTGAGAGGAGAAAGACCATGCGAAACCAAATATCCCCCAAGACCTCCCTGCTAATGACGCTGATCTTCGCGGCATGCCTGCTCGCAGTCTCGGCACAGACCGTTTCGGCGGCAACGTTCACTGTCGATACGCTAGACGATGACCCTTCGCTGACGGCATGCACTGACGACTTGAGCGATTGCAGCCTTCGCGGCGCCATCGCGGCTGCAAATTCGAACGCGGGGAGCGACGTGATCGACTTCGCTGTGATCGGGGAAATCGTCCTGAGTACGAATGGCGTCTTACCCACTCTCTCGAGCGACATCGCAATCAACGGACCGGGCGCTACCAAACTAACGATCCGGCGCGACACTTCCGCTTCGAACTTCCGTATCTTCGGTGTCTCAAGCCTGGTTACAATTTCGGGGCTCACCATCGCGAACGGAAATAGCTTTGACGGGGGAGGGATTTCGGTTTTCTCGGGCGAATTAACTGTTATCGACTGCATTATCTCGGACAACCGGGCCCAATTTAAGGGAGCCGGTATTTCCAATAGCGGAACTCTAACTTTACGCAACAGTACCGTCTCGGGTAATCGAATAGATGTTCCCGTGGTTGATGCTTACGGTAGCGGTATATATAACAACCGAACAAAAACGCTGACTCTCGAGAACACCACTGTGTCCTCCAATGTCTGTCAGTACTTACGCGAGAAACATTGCTTCGGTGGGGGAATTGCAAACGATGGCGGGACGCTGACGATCAACAACAGCACGCTTGCGGCCAATTATAGTAGCCACGGCGCCATTTGGAATGACGGCGTGCTGAACATTAACAGCAGCATCCTCGCAAACTTAGGTATAGGACAGGATATTGTCGGCGCGGTGACCAGCGGCGATTTTAATCTTCTCAGGACTGTTGGCGGTATCACGGGTACACTTCCCGGTACGCACAACATCACCGGTGTCAACCCGATGCTTGGCCCGCTCCAATTCAACGGCGGTTCGACTATGACCCATATGCCGCGATGGGGCAGCCCGGCAATTGATGCTGGCAATAACGCGAATGCATTTGCCACCGACCAGCGCGGATCAGCTCGAACGACGAACGACCTGAATGTAGCGGACGCCGCCGATAGCGACGGCACAGACATCGGAGCTGTCGAGTCAGATTACCTGGTCGTCAACACAACTGCTCAGGATGACGATGGCGCCTGTCAGCCGCTCGCCACGGGCGATTGCACTTTGCGCGAGGCGATAATCGAAGCCAATGCGGCTCCCGGAATCCAACAGATCGTTTTTGACATACCAACGACGGATCCAGGCTACGACTCCGTTGGCGACCGTTATACGATCACATTAACGAGTGTGCTGCCGCCGCTCAACGGCGATATGTCTATAGAAGGCCTCGGTGCAAAACGCCTGACTGTCAATCGAGATCCGCTCAGCGACAATTTCGGCGTTTTCACCGTAAACGAAGGTAAGACCGCGACGATCTCCGGGTTATCTATCACCGGTGGATACGCATTCTGGACCGGAGTACCTTACAGCGGTGGTGGGGGCGCCATAAGTAACAAAGGAACGCTAACCGTAAACGACTCCTTCCTGTCAGGGAACCGCGCCACTTTTCTGGGGGGCGGGATCGTCAACTCGGGTAGTCTGACCCTCAACCGGAGCACGTTGTCAGCCAATACTTCGGAGTCCTTCGGCGGTGGCATTGTTAACGAAGATGGGGGAACGATGGTGATGAATAATAGCACCGTATCTGGAAACAACGCGGAAGGCATCGGCGGCGGCATCGACAATGGTGGAGTCCTAACTGTCAACAACAGCACCGTGGCAGGAAACGCCGCCGGCTTTCATGGCGGTGGCATAAGAAATTCGTCACACGTGACTCTGAATTCCACCATTTTGGCGAACAACACCGCGCCGAACGGGCCTGACATGCTTTATGCGATGGGTTTCGAAAGGTCGTTCTCTGGAGATTACAACCTTATCGAAAACATTTCCGGTGTCGCCCTTCCGCTGCCGGGGACACACAATGTCACCGGAGTCGATCCAAAACTAAGTCCGTTGCAGGACAATGCCGGATCCACTTTGACGCACACGCCGCTCTGCGGCAGTCGAGCCATTGATCAAGGTAAGAACGTCAATAGCTTCCAAGACGACCAACGCGGCTTCGGATTTGGGCGCACGTTCAACGACCCGGGAATCGCCAACGCAGTGGATGGCGACTCCACGGATATCGGGGCACTCGAGATCGGGTTTGCTTTGGTTTGCAACACCGCACCGGTGGCGAATAACGACGGCTACTCTACCGATGAAGACACCGCCCTCTCGGGTGGTAGTGTCCTCGGAAACGACACGGACGGCGAGAGTGATCCGCTTGTTGCCACACTCGTCGTTGGTCCTACACATGCACAGAGTTTCAGTCTGAACGGCGACGGCACTTTCAGCTACACGCCAAACTCGAACTACCACGGCACCGATTCCTTCACGTACAAAGCGAATGACGGTTCGCTTGATTCCAATGAGGCGACCGCAATTATCACGGTCAACGCGGTCGCGGACACACCGAGCGTAACCAACGCGACCACGAACGAGGACGTGCAGAGCACGTCGGGGCTGGTAGTTTCTCGTAACGCCGCCGACGGCGCCGAGGTGACGCACTTTAAGATCACGAACATCGACAACGGCTCGCTGTACCTGAACGACGGCACGACGATAATCAGCGGCGGCGACTTCCTGACGTTCGCTCAGGCGAACGCGGGATTGAAGTTCACGCCGTCGGCAAACTTCTTCGGCCCGGCCACCTTTAACGTGCAAGCGTCGCAGTCGGCTTCGGAGACTGGTTTGAGCGGCGGCGTCGTGACGGCGACGATCACGGTCATTGCGGTCAACGATCCGCCGGACGCGGTCAATGACAGCTTTACACTTGCCGAGGATGGCGTTGCGCAGCATTACGTCCTGACCAACGATTCGATATTGCCCGATGTCGGCGAGACCCTATCGATCACGGGCGTTACGCAAGGTGCTCACGGACTTGTTGAGATCCTCGGTGGCGGAACGCACGTTCGCTACACTCCGGTCGCGAATTACAACGGTACTGACTCGTTCACCTACACGATCAGCGATGGTAACGGTGGTGTCGATTCAGCAACGGTGAACGTGAACGTGTTCGCGGTCAACGATGCACCGCAAGTTTCCGCGACGCCGAAGACGCAGCCTGATGTGCAGTACTCAGATCCGATTCAGACGGTCAACATCAACGCTTCGGATCTCGAGACATCGGCGGCGAGTCTGACGATAGCATTCGCGCATGCGCGGAATGGCGGAGCAATCATGGCCGGGTTGCCGTTCGGAATGACGCAGGGTGGTACTGGGGGTGCGTGGACCGTCTCGGGTACGGCCGGGGCACCAGGCACGTATGTCATAACCGCAACAGTGTCCGACACGGGTGATGGCTCGGCACCGGCGAGGTCATCGAGTGATACGTTTACGATCGTCGTGGTTCCCGAGGCCGCCATCGCGGCACCAAGGATGAGCAATCCTAACTCGATGCAGGTCTCAGCACCGGGCGGCACTGCGTCGGGGACGACCGGAGATATCTGCTTCGATATTTCAGAAGTCGTCGATGGCACACCTGGCGACCCTACCGTCCTAGTCGGAAGACCGACGTTCCAGATCAACGCGGTAGGCGGTGGCGGAGGTGCCGGCACGATAACCTACAACTTTATTACGTTCCCGAATTCGGGGCAGTGGGCTTGCGTTCGCTTGATCCTAACGAATACGCCGGTGAATGTTTACGAAGTGACGTTTGGACTTGGCAGCAGTTACTACACCGGATCGGGGACGACGGTTTTCACCGTCTTCGATCCGAGCGCAGGCTTCGCATCAGGCGGTGGGTGGGTGATCAATCCGAGCACAGGTTACCGTGGGAACTACGGCGTAAACGTGAAGTACCTGAAGAACGGAAACTATCAGGGCTCGGTGCTCTATGTCGAACATCGTCCGGATGGAGACTACAAGGTGAAGAGCACTTCACTAAATTCGACCGGCGGCTTCGCGATCGTTCCGATCACGGGCGGATCTGAAGCCCAGATCGCGGGTAAGGCAAATCACGTCGTGAACGATGTCGGTACCGGTAACCACTCGTTCATCGCCCGTGTAATCGACAAGGGAACCGCTGGTACAAATGACCAGTTCGGCTTCAAGCTGATCAACCCATCGGGCCAGACCGTGTTCAGCTTTGACCCGGTGCTTCTCGGCGGTGGCAATAACCAGGTGCCGAAGAAGTAGGATCGTTTGCCCGCACGACACGCGAAAAGACGCAAAGAGGATTGATTTCCTTTCGCGTCCTTTCGCGTGTTTTGTTGTCACGCGTTGACGTTGGCCGGACACCGGGAAGCGCCGTTTTATTTCGATGTTAGACTAGCGAAGCAACGTGCGATCCTATGAAGCGAAGAAACAATCCCGACCCACAGCGGACGATCAAGCGAGCAACACTCGTCATCTCGCTTATCGTTCTACTCGCCTTTTCGCTACTGTTCGGTGTAACCGGGATCGCCATGGGTTTAGGCTCGTTGTATCCGCCAATCAACATGATCGCAAAGCCGTTTGTCTGCGGAGGCGGCGAGTTCTCGTACGAGCAAAGCCGAACACAGGTTGGGTCGGCGAGCTACTGGTCGGTCCGATGGTATTGCGCGAACAACGAATCGGCGTCGAGGGTTGAGATCGAAGCGACTAAGGTCCATCTATTCTCTGGTGTGCTTTATGGACTCGCATTCTTCGCAGCAATGACGGGCGCCGTTTATCTGTACTGGAATTCCAGTATTGGTCCCGCGAAGAATGACGGTTTGCGATTATGGTGAGCAGTGAAAAAACAGACCGCTCCGTAACTAGAATGCTATTTACTTATCCGTCGCATTTTCGCGTCGTCATTCTGCTGTTACTCGTCCTTAGTGGATGCAGCGTAAGTCCAACACAAGGCGATGCGATCGCACGTGCATTTGAGCAGCGACAGAGCGATGTACAGGTTGAAGGCGAAGTAAAAGTTTTGCGAATCCTTCCCGATGACAAGATCGGTTCGCCGCACCAGCGATTTATTGTCCAGCTCTCGTCGGGCCAGACAATTTTGATCCAGCACAACATCGATATTGCTCCGCGCATTGATGCGTTAAAGGTTGGCGACACGATAAGTTTTTCAGGCGAGTATGTTTGGAATGATAAAGGCGGTTTGATCCATTGGACCCATCACGATCCTGCGGGTAAACATCATGATGGTTGGATAAAACTCGAGGGTCGGATATTTCAGTAGCGAATTTTCTATTACGGAGACGACGCAAGTCGTGGTAACGAAAAGCGCCTTTGCGTGAACCCGGTGTTCACGCAAAGACGGCCAGCCCGGAGATGCTCGATCGGTTTTGCTACTTTGTGTAGCTCGCTACTAGTTTCGTAAACGCCTGAAGCTCGGCCGGCAACGTCGACATCTTTATCGACGACGCATCGGTCAAAACAGCACCGCCCTTCATCTTGTACAGAGCCTCGTTAATGCTGTTGTTTGCCTTCACACTGCCACCGCCCACTGTCGCACCGGCGAATCCTCCGCTCGAATGCGAATATACATAGACGTTGTTCTTCACGCCGGTGGAAGCACCGGCTGTCTCGCCTACCGGGCCTGCGGTTGCGCCGATGCCGGCGTTCAGCTCCATCTCGTCGTCAAGCAGATCATTCAAGGCTGACTCGGTCATGAAGACCAGAATGACGTCGCTCTTTTTGACGCCGATCTGTAATCCGACATCCGCTCCGCCGATGTCGTAATAGACCGGAGGACCCCATGCGTTTCCTTTCTTCCTAACTATCACGCCGTCACCGCCCGTGCCGCCAACGATAAAGCCGCCCTTCTTTACATTGGTAAAGACCGCGATCGCAAGAGCGTTACGGAGGACCGACTTCGGGATCGCTTTCGCCGGGACCGACTGGACATCGGATAGTAGTTGATGTGCCTCGCGTGCTTCATCTCGAGCGTGGTTCAACGACTTCTGAGCGACCGCCGGAATTGCGAAAAAACTCACGAGCACGGCGAAGCCCATTCCGAAAAACATCCGACTTCGAATTATCTTTTTCATTGTTGTCTCCTCGTAGGATCGGAACTCCTTGTTGTTCGTCAGCGCGCCCGAGCTGCGGTTTGTTATAGGAGAAATAAAGAAGACGGACCAGTCGCGGGCATCAATGCCCCCGGCAGTAACTAAAGGAAATCCTTTCAATAAGTTTGGGACCCGGCTTCGTTCAGTGTTTGAGTTGAATTTACACCATCGCCGGAAACGCATCAAGGGTTTTTCTTTGCGCGCGGCGAAGCTTTCGCCCCCTGAACCAAAAGAATTTGCCACAGAGGACACAGAGATTGGATTTCTCTTCTCTGTGTCCTCTGTGGCAAAAACAGGGGCGGAAAAAGTTTTTTCTAGAACGCTTCGCTGAAACTCACTTCACCTGCGACCGCGACCTGATAGGCCGATACGCGTCGCTCGAAGAAGTTTGCCAACTCCTGGACATCCTGCAGGTCCATAAACGAGAACGGATTCTTGGCGTTGTAGATCTTCTGCAGACCGAGCATCGCGAGACGTTGGTCGGCGATGAACTCGAGATACTGCCGCATATCGGCAACCGAGAGTCCCGCGACACCACCGCTCAGAATGTCTTCCGCAAACTGCATCTCGCATTCAACCGCTTCGTCGAGCATCGTCGCGATATCGCGTGTCAGTTGATCATCGAAGAGTGCGGGCTCTTCGGTGCGTACTTGCTTCACGACCTCGAGCGCAAAGTTCATGTGCGCCGATTCGTCGCGGAATACCCAGTTCGTTCCAGCAGCCAGACCGTGAAGCAGACCCTTCGAACGCAGGAAGTAGACGTACGCGAACGCGGCGAAGAAGAACATGCCTTCGATGCATGACGCGAAGCAGATCAGGTTCAGGAGAAACCGTTTGCGATCGTCGGGGGTCTGCAGCGAATCGAGCTCGTTGATCGAGTCCATCCACTTCATGCAGAACTCAGCCTTTTTACGGATCGACGGAATGTTCTCGACTGCGGCGAACGCGGCTTCGCGTTCCTTGTGCTCGGGAATATAAGTGTCGAGTAGCGTCAGATAAAACTGCACGTGAACCGCTTCTTCGAACAACTGCCGCGAAAGATACATCCGCGCCTCGGGCGAGTTGATGTGCTTGTAGAGATTGAGAACGAGATTATTCGAGACGATCGAATCGCCGGTCGCAAAGAACGCGACGAGCCGATTGATCATATGACGCTCCGGCCCCGACATCTTGTTCCGCAGGTCCATGACGTCGGTCGAGAAATCCACTTCCTCCACGGTCCACGTGTTCTTGATGGAGTTCTTGTACATCTCGTAGAAGTCCGGGTATTTCATCGGACGAAGGGTTAAGTCGAATCCGGGGTCTAGAAGCATATGTTTTTCTTTGCCGCTTCCGGCTCGTGCATTTTCTTCGCGGCTTGCGGCGTGTTCATTCTCTTCGCCGCATAGCGGCCGACTGCGTTTAGCCGTGGCCTTCAGGCCACGGTACGTTACCAACGTTCCAGCCGCGTCAGCGGCGGCTGCACATTCATGCGGTCGCTAACGCGACGCGATTCCTTGTCAAAAATAACCGTGGCCTAAAGGCCACGGCTAAATGCATTCGGCCACTACGTGGCGTTTCGACAAACTGAAGTTTGTCGTCCGTATCTACTGACAAGCTTCGCACGCTTCGGGATTTTCCAACGAGCAAGCGAGAGCCTCCTCATCCGAGTAAGCCTTCACATCGTCAGTCGGGACGATTTCCGCCACCTTATACTCCGCGGTCACCTGTGCGATCTTCGTCGCCGGTCGCGAACGCAGGTAGTAAGTCGTCTTCAACCCCTTCTGCCACGCGTACATGTACATCGACGACAGCTTGCCGATATTCGGACTCTCCATGAAGAGATTGAGCGACGCGGACTGATCGATGAACGCACCGCGGTCCGCCATCATGTCGATCAGCGAACGCATCGGGATCTCCCACGCCGTGCGATAGGTCTCTTTCAACTCGGGCGAAAACTCGTCGATGTTCTGAACCGAACCCTCGCTAAGTTTTATCTTCGTGCGGATCTCTTCGGTCCACAGACCTGCGGTCTTCAATTCCTGTACGAGATACTTGTTCACCTGAACAAAGTCGCCCGACAAGGTTTCGCGTTTGAAGAGATTCGAGACCTGCGGTTCGATGCACTCGTAACAGCCCGCGATCGAAGCGATCGTTGCGGTCGGTGCGATCGCGATCATCAGGCTGTTACGAAGCCCCTTGGACTTGATCTTTTCACGCAGAGCGTCCCAACGTGCGGCGTCCTCGGGGACCACGCCCCAGAAGTCGAACTGGAGATCGCCTTTCGCAGCCCGTGTGTCGGGAAATGCAGGGTGGGAGCCTTTCATTGCGGCGAGATCCGACGACGCATCGAGAGCCGCGTAGTAGATCTCTTCCTGGATCTTCGCCGAAAGCTTTCGAGCCTCAGGTGAATCGAACGCTAGACGCAGATTGAAGAACACGTCCTGCAGTCCCATCACGCCGAGACCGATGTTCCGCCAGCGGTTGTTTGAATCGCTCGTCGACGGTATCGCGTAGTAGTTGAGATCGATCACGCGATCGAGCTGACGAACCGCCAGACGCACGTTTGATCGAAGTTTCCCAAAGTCGAACTCGCCATCCTTCACATAACGCGAGAGGTTGATCGAACCGAGATTACAGACGGCGGTCTCGTTGTCGGATGTGACCTCGATGATCTCGGTGCACAGATTCGAGAGATGCACGACGTTCTCCGGCTTGGCGGTTTGGTTCGACTTGCGATTCGCCGAATCCTTGAACGTCATCCAGCCGTTGCCGGTCTGGGCCATCGTCCGCATCATCTTCCCGTAAAGATCGCGGGCCTTGATCTGCTTGACGTACTTCCCGGCTTCCTCTGCCTCGATGTAAGCCTGTTCAAATTCCTCGCCGTAAAGATCCGGGAAGTGCGGAACGACCTTCGGATCGAACAGCGACCACGGACCGTCCGCCTCGACGCGACGCATGAAGATATCGGGAATCCAGTTCGCGATGTTCAGATTGTGCGTACGACGAGCCTCGTCGCCGGTGTTGTCGCGGAGTTCGAGGAAGTCCTCAATGTCCGCGTGCCAACTTTCGAGATAGACGCAGCACGCGCCTTTTCGTTTACCGCCTTGGTTAACTGCGGCGACGCTCGAGTCGAGGGTCTTCAACCAGGGAACGATTCCGTTTGAGTGACCATTAGTTCCGCGGATGAGCGAACCTTGCGCGCGAACTCGGTGATAGGCGATGCCGATACCGCCCGAGAATTTCGAGAGCATCGCGACGTCGGAATATTTTTTGTAGATGCTTTCGAGGCTGTCCCCGGGTGAGTCGAGCAGGAAGCATGAGGAGAGCTGCTCGTGTTGAGTACCCGAGTTGAAAAGTGTGGGAGTCGACGGAACGTACTCCAACGAGGAGAAGAGATGGTAAAGCTCAACTGCTTCGGCCGGCGTTTCGGAAAGGCCGCAAGCGACGCGCATCCAGAAGAACTGCGGGGTCTCGATGACGTCTCGCGTCACGGGATTCTTTAGAAGATATCGATCGTAAACCGTGCGGATTCCAAAAAATTCGAATAGATCGTTGCGGGTCTGGTCGATCGCGTTGTTCAGCTTGCGGCTGTTTTCCGAAACGAAGGCGGCCACGCGTTCGCCGATAAGGCCCTCGCGCACGCCGAAAGCGATTGATTGAGAGAACGAGTGAATTTCCTGGTTGCCGACTTCCTTCTCGATGTACTGGTTGAGAAGTCTTGCGGCAAGCTTTGAGTATTCCGGCTCCTCGAAGATGAGGCTCGCGGCCGTTTGGATAGAAAGTTTGTCCAACTCTCTTGTCGTCGCTCCGTCATACAGACCGCTGATCGTCTTTGTTGCGATCCGCATCACATCTACGCTCGGAAGGCTCGGTGTACATCTCGAGATCGCCCGCACGATCTTGTTGATGTCGACCGGTTCATGCCCGCCGTTTCGTTTACGGACGCGCATCGTTGTTTGGGTTGTATCGTCTGTTTGTCGAGCAGCGGCTGTTGAGGTTTGTCCGGTGTAAGTATCCATATCCTGCGATCAATTCCTGGAGGAAAGGTTGATTTTTGTCGACGGAATGCCCGGGAGAAATGTGGGCAAGGCAGACAGACAGTCCGACGCGCCGTGCTTTTCTCTCAAGCTTCGGTCTAAACCCCTTGGTAGTGTGTAGTGGTTAAAAAGGGCCTCACGAAAAGGCGATTCCTACCGGCCGTCATTCGGTGGATTGACAGCTTTCGTTCCCCAGTACCGCTTACGGGGCGAGTGCGGCAAAATTGCCGCGAAAACCAATATTAAAGACCAACTTCTTCCGAGCGTTCCTAAGTGGGTATTGACTATATTGTAGAGGCTGGCGTTTGTCAACACTAAATATAGTGGCGCTGATACGTGTGGATAACCAGACGATTTTCGGGAAAAATCAGCGTAAGCGCGAGGTCTGAGGTGACTAGCCGAAGAGATTACGGAAAAGTGAACGATAGCGAAACCATTTCTATTTCAGATGTCACATTTCGAATTTCAATGTGATATCTGGGATGTCGGCTCCGCTCTCAAATTTCAAATTTCAAACCTCAGATTTGAGATCTCACGCTCTAGTCCGGCTCAACGACTAACCCGTCATACGCAAACTGAACACGCGACGGCAGAAGTTTCGAATCGCGTTCGTGGAGCACGTCGTGATTGAGGTGCGTGAGAAACGCTCGACGCGGATTTATCTTCTCGATGTACTCGAGAGCCTCGTTAAGACCGAGATGTGTTGAGTGAGGTTTCAGGCGAACGCAATCAAGAACGAGTACGTCGAGCCCCTGCATCGCCTCGATCGTCTCGTCGGAAATGAAATTCAGATCGGTCGCATACGCAAAGTCATTAAACCGAAACGCGCTCACCGGCAGTTTTCCATGTATGACCTCAAGCGGCGTGATCTCGAGTCCTTCACCGATGCAGAAAGGAGCTCCCGAGTAGACGGTGTGCGGGATGAGTTGCGGCAAACCTCCGCCGAAGTGGACCGGTTTGAAAACGTACTGGAAGATCCGTTTGAGATCGATCCACGCGATCTCGTTCGCGTATATCGGCATTGCCCCGTGGCGAAAATTCAACGGACGGATATCGTCGAGCCCGAACACATGATCGACATGACAATGCGTGATGAGAACTGCGTCGAGCCGATCGATCTTCGCTCGTAGAGCTTGCTGTCGGAAGTCTATCGATGTGTCGACGAGGATCTTTTTAGAATTGTGTTCCAGGAGAATCGAAACCCGCAGCCGTTTGTCACGCGGATCCTCGGAGAGACATGTTTCGCAATCACAGGCGACCGACGGGACGCCGGTTGATGTGCCTGTGCCTAGGAACGTAAGCTTCATGTCTGAATTTTTAACGCAGAGACCGCGGAGATCGCAGAGAGAGCTATTCGACCACTCTGCGGTCTCCGCGGTCTCTGCGTTGAATTCATTTCTTGCCCAGAATGTCGGCGCCCGAAAACTTCTTCGCGGCTTGCGCCTTCAACTTGTCTTCGGTCGCACGGACAACGGTGACGTACTGCATTCGCAGATCGGCAAGCAGACCGTCGAGAAGGCGTGCTTCCTGTGGATGAAGATTCCCTTTTGTCTTCTCCGTGATCATCGCGAGAACATCCAACCAGTACTTGCCCGTCTCGAGATCCAGCGAACGCTGTCCGGTCGCGGGATGCGGTACGGCGCCCAGCGATGCGGCGGCGTTGGTTGCAAGGGTCGAAAGAAAATTTACAAAGCTCGCCGGGTCTTCCGCACCCGGGATCTCGCCGTCGTCGTCGCCTTCCGGAACTTCGGCTTCCATTAGCCGCTCGTCGTCATCTAGTACGGTGGGTGGCGGCGGTTGTTGCTCGACCTTGGTCTCCTGCTCAGGCTTGGGCTCATCAAGCACAACGCCTTCGCGAACAGAACCGTCAGCGTTGAACTTCCGGCGGTCAGCGACCTTATAAGATACCTCTTCGTTCGTATCGTCTCGTCCGATCATACTTTTACGTGCTGAGTCGATAGTAGCACTTTGGGGAAGAAGTCGGGAGACGGGAGACAAGAGACAGGAGACATGAGATCTCTTCTCTCTTGTCTCTTGTCTCTTGTCTCCCGTCTCCCGTATCCTAACCCCCATGTCCAAGTCCTTCGACGAACTCGTCTCGATCATGGCCCGACTCCGCGCTCCGGGCGGATGTCCGTGGGATCGCGAACAGACTTACACTTCCCTCGCCCAATATCTACTCGAGGAAGCCTACGAGACATTCGACGCGATACACGAAGCCGAATCGACCGGTGACACCGCATCTCTCAAGGAAGAACTCGGCGATCTCCTTCTACAAGTAGTCTTTCATTCGACCATCGCCGCGGAGAAAGGCGACTTCACTATCGACGATGTTGCCGACGGCGTATCTCAAAAACTTGTTCTACGTCATCCGCACGTTTTCGGCGACGCGAAGCTCGAGCATGCGCAGGATGTTCTGGACAATTGGGATACACTGAAAAAGAATGAACGCGAGGCGTCCGGCAAAAAGCCAAAGGAGGTAGAGTCAATCCTTGAAGACGTACCCGTACACTTTCCGGCGCTGCTTGAAGCATTGAAGCTTACGACCAAAGCGGCGAAGGTTGGTTTTGACTGGCGTGACCGCGAGGAGATCTTCGACAAACTTGTCGAAGAGATCGAAGAATTGCGATCCGCGATCGACTCGGGAGAACGTGAAAAGGTCGAGGAAGAGATTGGAGATCTTACATTTGTGGTCGTAAATCTTGCTCGTAGACTTGACATCGAACCTGAAACCGCACTAAAAAGGTCAAATCGCAAATTCAGGCGACGTTTCGGTTTCATTGAATCAGAATTAAAATCGGCCGGTAAAAATCTTGAGCGCTCGGGGTTAGAGGAGATGGATGCATTGTGGAATGCAGCCAAATCAAAAGTGGGCTGAAAGCCGCCACTCCGCGTCGCTTGAATACAAGGAACAAGTTAAGGAGGCATTTGTAGTATGAAGAGTTTGGATTCTCGCTTTACTATTTCGCGCTTGATCGTTTTCGTAATAACGGTCTCGATCTTCGCCGGCCAAACGATGGTCGCCCTCGCTATGCCAAAAGCCGGCCAGTCCGCCGGCGAACTCACCGTCAAGGGGAAAATGCCCACCGACGAAAAACCTTTTGTTTTGGTGAATGGAGATCGTTCATTTACCGGCCGTTCCGTTTTCTCAAGCGGCACGATCGCAACAACCGAGACTACGTCAGCGATCATCAATCTCGGCAAGGTCGGTCGTATCGAACTTGCTCGGTCGTCGGTGATGACCCTTACTTTTTCCGACAACAGTATCTCGGGCGTGCTCTCATCGGGTGATGTTCGCGTATCGAACGCCGATGGCGTCGCCGTTAAGATCGACACTCCGAATGACGTCGTCACCAACGACGGAAATGCGGCGAGCTCGTTCTCGGTTCTCGTCAGCAACAACACCTCGAGCGTTGCGGCGACAAGCGGCACGGTTCGCTATAACCATGGAGCGACCGTTGCTAAGCAGCAGGACGACGATGACGACGACGATGACGGTATCTGGGTTCCGCTTGTTGTTATCGGCGGAGCGGTTGCAGCAGTTGTGCTCGTCACAGTTATCATGAACGACGACGACGAGGATTTCGTCAGCCCGGTCTTCTAAATTTCGTAATCTCTCAATCTGTATCGCACCCTGATCCTCGATCCGTTGATCGAGGATCTTTTTTTTCGATCACAGAATTCTGTTCCAACCTCATACACCATCAACCTTCGTCCCAGCTTGCCTCTCTTCTAAAACCTGCAATACATAAACCTTCGAACTGCTGGCATGGTCATTGCGCCGCAGAAAAGCTGTAGGACCTTTGTGTCCTCACAGCAGTTCTTTTGACAAGGAGGTAGCAACTTAGATGTTTTCCAAAAGTAGATTTATCCTCACGATGATGTTCTGCGCCTTGCTGGTCTCCAGCGTAGCGGCTCAGAACGTGACCGTCACGAAAAAAGAGGTAGTACAAAATCCCGACGGATCCTATTCCGTCATTGAATATCCAGTTGGAAAAGAAGTAACGATCAACCTCAATCCGATCACAACCGTGACCGGCTCGACCGGCGTCGCCCGTGTTATGCGAGCTGCGGACGGCACGAAAGTTTGGGTTGACTTGTCGGGCGTTCCGGCCGCGACGACAAACATGTACGCGTATGCCGTAGACCCAACGGGCACGCCGACGCTGCTCGGACCTATCGCCATCGATAAAGGGATCGGCAAAGCGGAGTTCTCAACTCCAATGAATCAGTTCATGCTCGTGCTCTCGCCTACTGAAGGTTTGACCGCGATCGATCCGACGACTCCGATGTTCTATCGAAGCGCGATTCCTACGGGATACGCGGTAGTGCCGCGTCGAGTGTCGGAGAATCGTGTCGTTGCCGTCGCGCCGTCGGTCATTTCGCGCGAGGGCGGGGCGTATGACGTCCCTCTACTGAACGTCGGTACATTCGGTGATCAGGAACGGGAAGTAAAAATGAAGTTCAGCGGTGAGTTGACCGGGCTCGAAGCGAAGGCTTACGTCCACCGCGAGAAAGGTGTGACAAAAGTTCGGATGCAGTTTGATGACATGAAAAAGGTTCCGGCCAAGACTCGGTTCACCTTGTGGACCTATTCGCCGGACGGTCAGTATGTAAAACTGGGCCATGTGATCAATTCGGGAAAGCGGGACGAAGCTGTTATTAAAAGCGAGACTGCTCTTACCGACTTCGGATTATTCGTCACGGCGGAAGATAGTGACGTGACTGTTCCGACGAGTAAGACCTACTCGGTGTTTACGATCCCGTCGTCTTAAGGGCTCGTAAGATCAGGATCAAAGGACGAGGTTACTCCCTCGTCCTTTTTTTTTCGCGAGTGTCGTCTGCATAGCGGAACGCTCTCAGGCTAAAAGGTATGGTTCTTGCTGAAGGTAATTCAACCATATCGATTTATTACGGTTTGTGACGGAGTCGCATACTTCCGTCAGTAAGTACTAAAAGGGGGATGTTGGAAATGGAAAACTCAGAAACAAAACGCGGCGATGAAAACGAAGGACGCAAATCACCGCTCAATTTGGTGAACACTTCGAATGCAGCAACCGACACCGGGGCAGCTACGGCAACGGCGCGAAGTTTATACGACCAGGCAAAAGAGACGGCCGGTCAGGCCTATGACGCGGTTAGCGAAAAGGCGGCGGGCAAGTTGGACGAGCAGCGTTCGACTTTGTCGGGCGGCCTTAGTGCCGTTGCGGACAGCGTTCGACAGGTTAGTACAAACTTGAATTCTTCAGAGACTGAAAGCGGTCTCGCGGAAGCGGCCGCAAGATACACGGACACGGCGGCACGGACCATCGAAAACGTTGCCGGTTACTTCGAGAACAAGGACGTTCGTTCGATGGCTCGTGATGTCGAATCATTCGCACGACGTAATCCCGCGATCTTCATCGGAGCGGCGTTCGGTCTTGGGTTGGTGGTCGCTCGGTTCTTGAAGAGCACACCACCGGATACCAAGACGAGATCGGCGGGAAAAGATTTCGCTTCGGGTGAAAGCGATGTTCGATACAGCTCGTCTCCCGCACGAGACCTTAGAAAGAACCCGGCCGAGTTCGGCTCTCGGCCACTTTAGTACCAAGGAGGCGTTATGGCACAAGTACAGTTGCAAAAAGACGAACGCAGCCTCGGTGAACTGTTCTCGGAGTTAGCCGCTGAGACAGGAACGTTGGTTCGACAGGAGGTCTCGCTTGCTCAGGCCGAGTTGACCGAGAAGGCAACGACGGTCGGCAAGAACGTCGGTTATCTTGCGGTGGGCGGGGCCGTTGGCTACGCGGCCCTACTCGCGATTCTTGCAGGCTTGATCCTCGCACTCGCGATGTTCATGCCTGGATGGGCGGCCGCGCTGTTGGTCGGAGTCGTTGTCGCGATCGTTGCTTTTGTGTTGATCTCGTCGGCTCTATCAGAACTTCGCAAGACGGAGTTGAAGCCAGAGGAAACAGTTGAGTCGATAAAGGAGGATGCACAATGGCTGAAGAATCAATTGAGTTAACAACGCTCGATCGAACAACCGGTGACGACCTGGATCTCACCGGCGGACGAACCGACCTTATGGAGTCGGACGACGTGCCACCGGAGACAGAGGCCATACGCGCCCGGATCGAAGAGACGCGAAAGGAAATGGGCGAGACGATCGACGCCATACAGGAGCGGTTGAGTCTGTCGAATATTTCCGAGCAGGTGTCTGAAACAGTAAACAGCGCGATCGAGTCGGCGAAAGATACGGCATACGACGCGACAATCGGAAAGGCGGTTAATTTTATGAAGAATGTAGGAGACGAAGTTTCACACTCGAATGCATTTAGGGTTGTTCGGAGCAATCCATTCCCGCTGGCGCTCATCGGCCTCGGCGCCGGACTGCTGGCATATCAAGCGTACAATCGCGGCGGGAGCAGTCGCGGTCCAAGGCAGTTAGCAGGTCGCGACGAAAATACCGGAAGGTCGTCACGTGGTCTTGTTGGCCGCGCATACGAAGGCATCAGCGATCGCGCTGGAAACGCGGTGGACAGCGTGAGTGAGAAGGCGAACGCTACGTACGAAAGCGTTAGTGGTGCGTTGAGTGATGCGTACACCGGGGCAGGTGACGCTGCTAATCGTGCGTATGATCGGCTCGGCGAGTATGGCACGATCGCTCATGACAAGTACGACGAGTACATCGAAGAGAATCCGCTCGCGGTCGGGGCGGTAGCGATGGCTCTCGGAGCTGCGGTCGGATTCGCGATCCCATCAACTCGGTACGAAGGACAGGTGATGGGTCAGGCGCGAGAGAACGTAGTGCAGAAAGTGCAGGACGCGGCCGGTACGCTTGTCGACAAGGCAAAGCATGCCGCGACCGAAGCAGGCAACACGATCAGGGAAGAAGCGAAAGCTCTGACTGAATAGTCGTCGCTTTTTCAGATGGCGGCCGTGGTGGAGTAGGCTACGACTCTCCGCGGTCGCCATTACTTTGCAAAAAACTCTGAAAGCCGGTCGAGGATCGCTTCCTGCGAAGCCTCGGCGATGTTTCCGATCTTCTTTACCAATCGAGTTTTGTCGACCGCCCTCATTTGATCAAGGATCACAAAACGTTCGCTATTCAGGAACTCTACCGAGACACGTGTCGGGTACTTGGCGTTCGTTGACGCGAGGGGAGCGACAATAACGTGGTCAAGATGCGGGTTAGCCTCATCCGGTGAGATAACAACTCCCGGCCGCGTGTTCTTCGCGTCATCGGATGGAGCGTGGTCAAGGTTGACGAGAAAAACGTCGAAGCGGTTCACCATTGCCACTCCTTCTTCTCAAACTCGGTCGGAGCTTCGGCCAGCGGCTGATCGTCATCGCCATCGGCTATCGATCGAAAAGCACTTGACCACGTCGCACGAGGTTTCTGGAGACTTCGGATAAGAATGCCTTCTTCGTGGAGTTCAAGCTCTACTTCGCCGCTGATTTTTCCGTCCTGAAGGAGTGCTTTTGGGATTCGGACGCCTTGAGAGTTGCCGATTCTGATTATCTGGGCTCGCATTGGACTACATCGTAATTACGAAACAGCCGGCCTGTCAAGAAATTCTTTCCAGGCCGTTCATATATTGACTCAGAACCTCCGGTATCACGATCGAACCGTCGGACTGCTGGTAATTTTCGAGAACCGCGACCCATGTCCGGCCGATCGCAAGACCCGAACCATTCAGCGTATGAACAAATTCCGGCTTCGCGCCGCCGGCCCTTCTGAAACGAAGGTTCATCCGTCTGGCTTGGAAGTCGCCGCAATTCGAGCAACTGGAGATTTCGCGATAGGTCTTCTGTGAGGGTAGCCAAACCTCGATATCGTATGTTTTACGGGCTCCGAAGCCCATGTCGCCAGTAGAAAGGACAACGGTTCGATAGGGGAGCCCGAGTAGCTGCAGGATTCGCTCCGCATCCGCTGTAAGTCTTTCGTGCTCACTTTCCGACTCCTCGGGCATGGCGAGCTTAACCAATTCGACCTTTTCGAACTGATGCTGGCGTATTAGACCCCTCGTATCACGACCATAGCTCCCTGCCTCGCTACGAAAACAAGGTGTATATGCGGTGAAATACTTGGGTAGATCCTTGGCATCGAGGATTTCCTCCGCGTGGTAATTCGTTACCGGGACCTCAGCGGTCGGGATCAGGGCGAAAGCTCGCTCGTCCTTAATGTGGAACAGATCCTCTTCAAACTTCGGGAGCTGATTCGTCCCGAACAGCGTCGTCCGGTTGACGAGAAACGGCGGTAAGGTCTCGGTATAGCCATGCTCGGTCGTGTGGACGTCGAGCATAAAGTTCCCGAGTGCTCGTTCCAAACGAGCTCCCGCACCGTTTAATATCGCAAACCTGGCACCGGCGATCTTCGACGCTCGCTCGAGATCAAGTATCCCGAGGGCCTCGCCAAGGTCGACATGATCCTTCGGCTCGAAATCGAACTCACGCGGCGTTCCCCACCGACGAACCTCGACGTTCGCAGATTCGTCAGGACCCACCGGAACACCATCCGCAGGTAGATTCGGCAGACCCGAGAGAAGGTCACGCATCGAAGAGTCGACCTCGTCGCGTGCCTTTTCCAAAGCAGCCTGCTTATCTTTCAGACCTGCGACTTCCCCCTTCTTCGCCTCGGCCTCGTCCTTCTTGCCGGCCTGCATCAACGCACCGATCTCCTTACTGGAAGCGTTTCGAGCCTGATTTATGGCGTCGGCCTCGACGATCACACGACGGCGCTCTGCGTCGAGCTCGGTGAACGTATCGAGCGCGTCGGCTGGGAAATTCCGATCCGCGAGCGCCTTGCGCACGGCATCGAAGTTGTCTCTGACGAAGTTGATATCCAGCATGACTTAGTTCTTCGCCTTCTCCCGCAGCAACGTAAGTGTCTTTTCGAGACGTCTGGCACGCGTCTCAGGCTGTTTGGCCTCTTCAAGCGCTCGTGCGTTTTCCTTTCGCAGAGTGTAACTAAGCTTGTCCCAGGCGGCAGTAAGTGCCTTGTCTTTCTTCAACGCCGCAGCGAGATCCGCCGGCACCGTCACCGTTCGTTCGGCTTCGTCCTTTTCAAGCGTGACTACAATGTTGTCACCGGCTTTGATCCCAGCCTTCTCGCGAAACGCTTTCGGAATACCCAGCATGTACTTCCCGCCCATGCGAACGATCGAACCGCGATATTCCGCCCCGTTCACAACCGCTTTTACCGGCACGCGCTTAGCGCCAAAGACTTCCTCGACATCGAACGGGATCGTGATGCCCGTCGCCTCTAACTTGTCATGTTTCTCAAGCTTAACCTTGATTGTTTGTTTCGCGGCTGTCATTAAACTAAAATTTACAATTCGTCTGAACTAAGAATTTATTGAATTTAGCAAAAGCGCTATGGCAAATAAAATTCGTAAAGCCGTTTTCCCAGCCGCCGGACTCGGGACGCGCTTTCTGCCCGCGACGAAGGCCAGCCCCAAGGAAATGCTGCCGCTCGTCGACAAACCCCTCATTCAATACGCTGTCGAAGAGTCGGTTGCGAGCGGCATCGATTCGATCCTCATAATCACCGGTCGCGACAAGACGGCAATCGAAGACCATTTCGATATTTCTTTCGAGCTCGAACACATCCTCCGCTCGAAGGGTAAGACCGAGGTCTTTAACGAGGTCCGGGCGATCTCCGAAATGGCGAGGATCTCATACACGCGACAACGCGAAGCTCTCGGACTCGGTCACGCGATACTCCAGGCGAAGGACTTTGTTGGCGACGAACCGTTTGCCGCGCTGCTCGCGGACGACATCGTCGACGCTGAACGACCGGCGTTGCGCCAGATGATCGACGTGTTTGAAAAGTACGACGCACCGGTCATCGCCACGATGCAGGTCGAGGGCGAGGCGATCTCGCGTTTTGGCGTGATCGATGCAGAAGAGGTCGAGCCGAACGTTTTCAAAATTCGCGACATGGTGGAGAAGCCTCCATTCAACGAAGCGCCGTCGGACCTCGCGATCATCGGCCGATATATTTTCACGCCTGATATTTTCGACGAGATCGAAAAGACCGAGCCGGGTGCGGGCGGGGAGATCCAGATCACGGACGCCATGCGTCGGATGTTGAAGAAGCGTCCGTTCTACGCGTTGAGGCTTCAAGGGACACGACACGATGCGGGCGACAAACTTGGGTTCTTGATCGCTACTGTTGAGTTTGCCTTGAAGCGAGAAGACTTGGGTGAGGACTTCAGGGAGTATTTGAAGGGGCTACGAATATAGAATTTTTTGTTCTTGGTTTGATCTTTGGTTTTTGGTTTATGGCCGCGTAGCGGTCAGGTGCGTTTAGCCGTGGGTGAAGCCCGAAGGGCGGAGCCCACGGTAAGACACGCCGGCGCGTCTTTGCCGCGTAGCGGCAAGTGCACCTGCTTAGAGTTTGCTCCGCACCGGATTAACCATAACGGGCGTCCTTGTTCACCTACCGCTAACGCGGCAGCATCGCGCTCTTGATCTTTTCCGTGGGCTCCGCCCTTCGGGCTTCACCCACGGCTAAACGCGTCTGTCCGCTACGCGGCCCAAGATCAAAGAGCAAGTAATGCGAAGGTCAAAGTTCGAAGACCAAAACAACGACAGGCTAGAAATCCGCTTTCGTACGTAATATGCCACTAGCGACTATAGAAGAGGCCGTCGAAGAAATTCGAAATGGCAGGATGATTATCGTCGTCGACGATGAAGACCGCGAGAACGAGGGGGACCTCGTTTGCGCGGCGGAGCTCGTTACACCGGAGATCATCAGCTTCATGGCGATCCATGGTCGCGGTCTCATCTGTTTGCCGCTTACTGAAGAACGCTGCGACGAACTCCAACTGCATCCGCAGACGCAGGACAACACATCGAGTATGGGAACTGCGTTCACGATCTCCATCGAAGCGCGATCCGGTGTTACCACCGGGATCTCGGCCGCGGATCGCGCGAAGACGATCCTGACTGCGGTCGACCCGAACTCAAAAGCATCCGATCTCGCACGTCCCGGTCACGTTTTTCCATTGCGTGCAAAACGAGGTGGAGTACTCGTCCGTGTCGGACAAACCGAAGCAAGCGTCGATATCGCACGCATCGCCGGTTTATCACCGGCGGCCGTCATCTGCGAGATCATGAATGATGACGGCACGATGTCTCGCATGCCCGAACTCGAGATCTTCGCTGAAAAGCACGGGCTAAAGATCATCTCGGTCGCCGACCTCGTTCGCTATCGCGTCCAAAAGGAAACGCTCGTCACGCGAGTCGTGGAAACGGAGCTCCCGACAGCTCACGGACAATACCGCGCCCTCGTGTATCAAAACGAGATGAACGGCGAAACACATCTCGCAATGGTGATGGGTGATGTTGCGAATGCAACCGAGCCCGTCCTGGTCCGCGTCCAAACCGAGAACGTCACGTTCGCGATGTTTGGATCGACCCTCGGCGAGGCGTCGCGAGCGATGCAGGCCTCTCTCCAAAAGATCTCAGAAGAAAAACTCGGCGTGATCCTCTATCTCCGACAGCGAGAGAACAATCTTGATCTGGTGAATCAGCTTCGTACATACGCCGTTATGCAGGAAAAAAATATTGATTTTCAGTCTGCGAAACGGGAAACTGGTTACGGAAAGCTCCACGATTATGGCATCGGAGCACAGATCCTGAAGGATCTGGGCATTAAAAAGATTCGCCTCCTCACGAATCATCCGCCGCGAATAAGCGCTCTTGAGGCGTTCGATCTTGAGATCACTGAGACGATAAGTCTTTAGCGTCAAGCCGAAAACTGAAAGGCAATGCCGGAACACGATAGCGAACCACGGGAAGAAATAGAAGCACGGCCGCCGCAAGAACCTGAGGAAAGAGCCCCGCGGCGCCGATATTTCACGCGCCGCAATACGCTCATCACGGCGGGTCTTCTCGCAATTCTCATCGTTCTCGGTTCGCTTCTCTCCGTAGTTCTTTATCGCTACGGGGTACTCGACACCTACGTAAAAACTCAATTCGTCGCGAAGATGGAACAGATCGGCGTTGTCTTCGATGCCGATGTCTTCCGACTCACCGTAAATCCTCTCGAACTCGAATTGAAAAACGCGACGTTCAGCGACCGCGTGAGCGGCGAGCGTTTGTTCTTTGTTCGCGATGCGCGTGTTGGTTTGACCGTCGACAATTTATACGCCTGGCAGCTAAGCCGCGATGTCAAAGTTAACTCCACCGACATCAGTGGCGCCGAAGCCTGGGTAAAGTTCGACGAGAATGGACGTTCGAATTTCTCGAACCTCGTTTTTGTCGAAGAAGAAGGTTCGCGGGTTAACTTTCGATACGAGTCGATAAAGTTTTCTCTCACGGACAGCGTAGTGCACTTCGGTGATGTCTCGCGGAAGATAAACGCTGACGCCAACAACATCCAGTTCTTCCTCGAACCCGAGAACTACGAAGTACCGGACGAACAGAAGCGATACAAGCTCGACTTCACTTCGACCGATTCGGCGTTTGCCTACGATCAGCATCCGCTCGAGAATGTCGACATCCGAGCGCGTGCCATCGCCGATCGCGGCGGTGCTGAGATCACCGAGTTGCGGATCGAGACTCCGATCGGCGTCTCGTCGTTGAACGGCACGCTTACCGACTGGGCGGATCCAAAGTACAACTTAGCTATCGAGTCGACCGTTGACCTAACGCAAACAACAAACGTCTTTCCGATCGGTGCCAGCCTTCGCGGCGTCGGAAACTTCAAAGGCACCGTTAGCGGGCAGGGCGAACAATATCGTGTCGAAGGCGTCATCGATTCCGACGCCCTGACTGCCGAGGGCGTTTATCTGAAGGCGGTGAATGTCGCCGCGACAGTCGAAGGGACTAACTCGAATTACGAAGCGAACGGCAAGGCCGTTGCGGAGCTGCTGACGTTCGAAGATTTCCGTATCGACTTTTTGCGTCTTTCCGGAAACGTTCGCGGCTCGGGAACTGACTTCCGATGGGTCGGCGAACTTCAAGCGGCGGCCGCGAAGACAAAATCCTTGACGCTCGGCGGCCTGTTCCTTTCCGACGCCGTAGCCGAGCTGAAAGATCGTGAGCTGACTGCAACCATCGGCACCGGTCGCGCACAAAAGTTCTCTGTTGCCGAAGCCGAGTTCGAAAATCTTTACGCAAACAACCTGAAGATCGGTCGGACGAACGGTGTTACCACCCTGACCGCGGCAGGTACGGGACGGGCCTCGTCGATGAAGACGAAGGATTACAAGTTGTCTGGTCTCACCGCGCGGAATCTTCGAGTAAGAGATGCGGGTCCGGAGACGAAGGTCGAGCTCGACCAGGTGACGGCGGAATCCGCAAGCGTGAAAGGAAACCGCGTTCGCGATCTTCGTGCGGATCGTTTCAAGCTCACTGATCTGCCCTCGAAAACAGATATTGATCTAACGAATGTTAGGGCGGCTCGCGTCGATAGCGAGAGCGGAGCGACGATCACGGGTGTCGAATCGCCGCTGATCGAGATTCGTGACACTCGTCCGGAAACGATCGTTTATTCAAACGATATTCGCGTCGCACGCGTTGAAACTTCTGCGGCAGTTCTTGGAAGTTTGAATATCGGCGGCGTGCGGCTAACTATCCGTCAGGGAACGATCGAAGGGCATTCGAACGACGTCGATGCCGGAACGGTTACGTTAAATAAGACGACTGCTCTTCCCGATGGAGGACAGCTCGAAGCCGTTAAGGTCAATAAGCCGGTGTTCATGATCGAACCATCGGGTCGTTATCGTGTGACTGCTGACATGAGCATTGGCAGCGGGATTGTCGGGAGCATTCCACTTGGTGCGGCGAGTGCGAGTGTCAACGTCAATAACGATCGTGCACAACTTGCGAACTTGACCGCTTCAGTAATGGACGGGCGTGTCGACGGCCAGGCGACGATCGCATTTAACAATCGAACCCAGTCTGATGTCGTCGCGAATTTTTCGTCTCTCGATCTGTCGAAACTTCTTTCGCTGCAGGGTGGACGCGTGATACCGCTCGTCGGTCAAACGACCGGAAACGTCGATCTCACCTTTAACGGAACGGACCTCCGTACAGCGAGCGGAACGGTCAAAGCGGACATCGCAGCTAACGCCGGCAATGCGGATAGCGGACTTGTTCCGGTCAATGGCCGGGTAGAGCTTTCGGCGACAAACGGACTTTTTAATGTCGACGTTGCTCGGCTTAACACAACCCGAAGCGAGCTTACTGCAACGGGGCGTTTCGATCTACGAAATGACGATACGAATCTAACCGTCGCACTCAATTCGACCGACGCCAGCGAAGTCGAACGAATAGTTCGTGTAACCGGGCTCTCACCGGATATCGAAGAGCAACTGAACTCGCTCGAGGTAACGGTAGCGGGAAATTTCGTGGTAAACGCGACCGTGACCGGCAACTTCTCCGATCCGACCATCAATGGACGAGCGACTCTTGACCAGATCGCTCTGCGCGGGCGAACGCTCGGCTCCGTCGCGACCGATATTTCCGTCTCGCCACTTATAACGGAGTTGAAGAACGGGCTCTTGAAGGAAGCAGACGGTGGAACGATCTCATTCGGTCTGTCCGCACCAAAGGGCGGAGCCAACAACATAAGCGTTCAGGCGACGCTGACAAATATCGATGCGGCGAATCTGATCGCAGCGTTGCCGCTTGATAAATATTTGCCGGCCGGTATCCGCGACTTTAATGCGCAAACTTCGGGAACGGTGAACATCACTGGTTTGCCCAACGACGCGAACGGAGAGATCGATCTCGCGTCCACGTCAGGTACTGTGTCGGGACAGGCGTTCGAGACATTCGCCGCAAAGGCTCAGTTCCGCGGAACGGTGATCGACCTGCAGAACCTCGAGCTTCGTTCAACTGACGGCTACGTAAAAGCGCATGGAACCTACGATCGGGCATCAACTCAATTCGACTTCGATCTCGAGGGACGCAACTTTCAACTCGCCGCGATACGAAACGGCTTAACTCAGAACGAAAGTTTTCCGTCGATGACCGGACTGGTCGACTTCACCGCCAAGGCGACCGGACGGTCGGATCTTCAATCGTCTTACAACATCAACTTCAACGGAACGGCCCAGCAGGTTGTCATCAACGAAAATGAGTTCGGAACCGTGTCGTTCCAGGGGAACACCGCCAACCAGGTTCTGACGGCCGATCTGACCGCGACACTCGGCGGACGCCCCCAGGTGATCAACTCAACGATCAACTTTGGCGACGAGAACATGCCATTCCGCGTCGCGACCGATTTCAATCAGAGTCCGCTCGGGCCATTCTTCGCGCTGATACCTCAGCTAAAAGGGATCACGATCGGCGGCACAGGTACGGGCCGCGTCGAATTCGGCGGCAATCTCGCGAAGCGTGACGCCCAGGGCAAAACCGTCTTCACCGGCGAGGCTCTTAGCGGAACTGCTGAGTTTAGCCAACTCGCGCTACAGATCCAGGACACGCCACTCAACAGCACGCAGCCGGTCGTCGTCCGGTTCAATCCGCGTGAGATCTCATTCGAATCGGCGCAGTTCTCAGGCGGCGGATCGAATGTTGTGATCGCGGGAACGAAAGCGATCACCGACGACGGGATCAACAATCTCTCCGTAGACGGTCGCGTTAATCTGGGTCTGCTAAACGCGTTCCCGCAGATCTCCGCGGCGGACACTTTTTTTGGTGGGTTCGCGAACGTTGCGATCCGACTCGCCGGGGTCAACAAGACGGCCCGCGTCTCCGGAACCGCGACTCTGGAGAACGCGGCGATCGCTACGTTCGTCGGCTCGAGTCGTTTGAGCTTCGACCGCGTCAACGGACGAATACTATTTTCGTCCGATCAGGCCCAGATCGCAGACCTCCGTGGATTTCTCGGAGGCGGGTCGTTTACCGCGACCGGCGGTGCGTTATTCGGAGAGGGCCTCAAGCTCGCATCGTTTCGTGTTGCGATCGACGGTAACAACATCACCGTCCCACTTCCCGAGAACTTTATTACGACCGGCGACGCTCAACTGGAACTCTCCGGACGTCGCGGTCGGAACAGCGATGCACTATCGATTCAGATCGCCGGTCGCATCCTCGCGCGGCGCAGTCTCTATACCCAGGACATCGAACTAGCGAATATCATCAGCGGCCGTCACGACGCATCGCTTTCGTCGGGGCCGTCGTCGATCCGCGCTCCGCGTTTTGATCTGACGATCGAAGGACGCGACGCTTTGATCGTTCGAAACAATATCGCCGACCTAACCGCGTCGGTCTCTTTGCGTCTCACCGGCACGACCGAGAATCCATTAATATCCGGACGCATCAGCGCAAACAGCGGGACCGTGTTCTTCAGGAAGGATCGTTACATTGTTCAGCGCGGCGTGCTCGAGTTTCCACCGAACACGACGGGAATTGAACCGATCATTAACCTGCAGGCTGAATCCGAGATCAGCGGTTATCAAGTCTTCGTTAATCTGAACGGACCGTTGACCGATACGGAACTGCTAGCTGCCACCGTTCGTTCGAGTCCGGCGCTTCCGCAGGCGGACGTTATTTCACTTATCACGACGGGCAGTTTGTCTAATACCGAATCGGGGATCCCGACGCTCGGGCAGGCCGGTCTTAATACCGCGGCCGAAGTGCTGACCGACACGATCATCAACGATCCCATTCGCAAAGCGACGGATCGCTTGTTCGGGCTAAATGTCTTCGAGATCGATCCGATCATCTCGGGTCAACGGCTGGATACATCGGCGCGGCTCACTGTCGGTCGGCAGATCAATAACAACCTACGTATCACTTATTCGACAAATCTTTCGCAGGACCAGAATCAGGTACTCGCGTTTGAATACCGGGTGTCGAATAAGATCTCATTCGTCGCGAAGTATGAGCAGCGGTCGCTCAGCAATGTCACGAGCAACGAGGACAATTTCGGTTTTGAAGTTCGGTTTAGACGGAGATTCTGATCGGACGATGTTGGCGCGCGGTGCGCTTTTTTTGGCGGGAGAGGAATGGAACCAGCGGGTTCGGTATTGAAGCAGGGATGTTGGGGGATAGTGCGTCGACTTGAACGAAAGCGTTTGAGCGCGATCACGTGCGCCGTTGGTCTGCTGTTGCTCGCCTGTGTTTCCGGATTTGCTCAGGAACAGTTTGAAGATCTGCCGGTCGGTCAAGTCAGCGTCACGTTCGAAGGTTCCGATAAAAATATCTCCGCGAATGAAACGTTCCGCGTGATAGCGCATGACGCGGTCGGCTCAACGTATTCGTCCGTTCGTGTCCGCGACGCGATCGAACGGCTGTATGACACGCGACAGATCGCAGCAATAACTGTTGAAGCGAACCAAACTCCGGCCGGCACAGTGAACGTTCAGTTTATCGTCCGCCGAAAACCTCAGGCGCAGCGCGTGACGGTAGAACTTCCCGAAGACGACGAATCAAATGTTACAGAGCAGGACCTCCTCTTTAGATTGAATCTCCTTGATCCGGGAATGGCGGTGACTGAACAAACGCTTCAGACAAACGCCGACATGATTCTCGAATATCTTCGCGATCGCGGCTTCTTCAAGGCGGAGGTGACGTACAGCCAACGGCCGCTCGATAGCGAAGCCGAAGTCGGCGTAACATTCCGCGTTACTCCAAACGAACAATCCACCGTTGAAGCGTTCAAGATCAACATCGCCGGTTTCGACAGCGCCGTCCTCGCCGATGAGATCAAGCTCCATACCGGCGAGAAGTTTACGCGAGCCGACTTGCAGTTGGATGTTGAGAAGATTCGGCGCCTTCTCCGCGATGATGATTTTCTCGCACCTTCGATCGACGATCCGCGCGTAGTTTATGACAGCGAGAAGAACGCGGTCACGATCGAGCTTAACGGAAAAGTTGGACCTAAGGTTGAGGTCGAGGTCGAGGCGGAACACGATCGTGTCGGTAATCGAACGCAAAACAAGATCCTTCCGGTGAAGCGAGAAGGCACGCTCGATTTCGCGGCGATCGTCGAAGGCGAACGCCGTCTCGAGAGCCACTATCAGGAACAAGGGTATTTCTTCGTCAACGTAACGCCGGTGTGTGCGATCGAACCGCCGCTCGACCAAACCGATTCGGGAACGATCAAGAACGATACGGAGTTTCTGTGCTCCGCTCTCAACAGCGCGAATCTCGATGACAAGAAAGTGATCCTGAAATATCGCGTCGATCTTAACCGGCAATTAAAACTTACCGATATCCGCCTCGAGGGCACGACGCAGTTCTCGGTCACTGACATCAAGTCGGTCCTCGAAACTCAGGAAGCAAACATACTCGGCATTATTCCGCTATTCGGTTACGGACGCGGGTATACGAGCGAGCGACTTCTCGAACAAGACGGGGCGACGATCCGGTCGCTGCTGCGTGAGCTTGGCTACCGCGACGCGAATGTCCGGGTCAATCAAGGTGTGTCGCCCGATGGCACTAGCTTGATCATTACGTTCATTGTCGAGGAAGGGCCAAGAACATTAACTTCGGGCGTCGAGATCGCGGGCAATAACGCGTTCACTGACGACGTGCTGAAAGCACAGCTTCCGCCGCTCGAACGGACCTACTTCTCGCGGGCAAAGATCAGGAACGGCCAGCGAAGGATTCAGGAATTCTACTCGCAGGCGGGCTACTACGATGCCAAGGTCGATTTCTCGATCGACGAGCGAGTAACAGACCCCCAAACCGGCGAACGACTTTTCAAGGTTGTCTACACGGTCAGCAACGAGGGGCAGCGTGTCGTGATCGATCGAATACTCGTCACGGGTAACGAGCGCACGAAGAGCGAAGCCATACTACTTGCGCTGGCCCTTCGCTCGGGAGAGTATCTCCGGGCCGCCGACGTCTACGCGAGCGAACAAAATCTTTATGCGAGCGACGCATTTTCTCGCGTCGAGATAAAGCCGCGGGCCGCGGGGCAGACACCGAATGGCGAGCGGCTGACAGATGTGATCGTAAACGTCGAGGAACAGGCTCCGCGAATCTTGTCCTATGGCGGCGGCTATTCGACAGACCTCGGTGCGAGCGGATTCGTCGACATTCGCCACCTCAACTTCATGGGCAATCTCTGGCAGGCCGGTGCTCGACTGCAGATGAGTCAGCGCCAGCAACTTGCCCAGCTCGATTTCCTTCAACCGAGATTCATGAAGGACGGCGACAAGAAATTCGCGCCGCTAACGCTGACTGCGTCGTATCTTCGCGACTCGACCATCACGCGTTTCTTCCGGTCCGCGTTTGATCAGGGAACATTCGGCATCGTTCAACGCGTCGACGAAGACGGAAATCCGATCGATGAGTTCGGCAATTCGACCGGCGACCCGACGTTGAATCGTCTAACTCTCTCGGCCGAGACCAGCCGGACGATCAGTCGCAAGAACCGGAGCCTCGTCTATTTCCGTTATCGCTTCGAAGATGTGCGGCTCTATAACATCGAGAGCCTGCTGATTAAGGAACTGTTACTTCCCGATGCGAGAATTCGCATCTCGGGTTTCGGCGTCACGTTTGCTCGCGATACGCGTCGCAATTGCCTTGTTAAGTACACCATCCTCGACATTATCGCTCGAGGTGAAGCGCCTGAGCCGTGCCGATACAACGCGACGGACCCGACGCACGGAGATTATTTCACTGCGGACTATAACGTCTCGGCGAAAATTCTTGGCGCGAATATCGGATTTAATAAGTTCCAGTTCTCTTATCAGATCTATCGCACCTACAAGTTCCTGAACAATACGACATTTGCCGGTCGCGCGATCCTCGGGATGGCTAACGTATTTTCAAACGGCGACCGGTTCACGAACACTTCGTTCCCTGAATTGAACGGAAGTCTTCCGATCAGCGAAAGATTTTTCGCCGGCGGTGGTAACAGTATTCGCGGTTTTGATTTCGAGGAGGCCGGTCCGCGTGTTGTGATCGTTCCGCAAGGTACGTTTCGAGACAGCGATGGTAATCCCGTGTTTCTCGATCCGTTCACCGTTCCGTTCGGAGGTAACGGGCTCGCGATTGTAAATCTTGAAGCGCGAATTCCGCTGACAAAGGCGCTGCGTGCAGTTCCCTTCTATGATGGCGGCAATGTGTTTAAGAACCCGCGGGAGATCTTCAACCCGTCAAACTCAAGTCCGACGAACATTAACGAAGAGAATCTTCGAGCGGTCTGGACGCATACCGTCGGGCTGGGTCTTCGGTTAAAAACGCCGTTCGGCGGAGCGTTCGCGATCGACTTCGGTTATCTGCTCAACCCACCGCGGTTTGTGATCCCGCAAGTAAATGCGCCGAACGCGATATATCAACTCCATCGCGAACACGTCCACTTCCGTTTCTCACAAGCCTTTTAAAATGTTTTGGGGCTTGATACCCGGCACTTGGATCCACCAGCCGAGTATCAAGCCCCAAACAGGAAACGGGCTCACCAATCCGTTTCACTGTTACTCAATGTCGTAGCTTTGGGGTTTGGCACCCGGCACTATGGATCCACCAGCCGAGTGCCAAACCCCAAACAGGAAACGGGCTCACCAAACCGTTTCACTGTTAATTGATGGCCGCCGAAGTGACGACGTGCGTCTCATCGACTTCCAATATCAAACCGTCATCTGTCATCGCCGTCGCCGTTGCGATTGCTGCGATCTCTTCCGGAACTGCAAGGTCGGAGTGAACCTCCGGTTCAACGCCGACCGGCAACGCTGATTTCTTGCGGTTGAAGCTCTTCGTCAAATACATCGCCTTGTCGGCCGAAACGATGATCTGATCGAACGTCTCGCCGTGGACCGGATAACACGCCGTACCGATACTCACACCCACCTGCGCGAATTCATCGTTGCCAATTGGGAGGGCAAACCCGCGGACCGCTTCCTCGATACGACGAGCAAGATCCAGCACGTCGGAGCTATCGGTATCGGGAACGATCGCGACGAACTCATCACCGCCATACCGGGCAAGGAAGTCGTACTGTCTCAGTTGGTCCTTAACGACGCCACCGATCTCCTTCAACATCCTGTCGCCGGCTTTGTGACCGTATGTATCGTTCACTGCTTTGAAGCCGTCGAGGTCGAGCACCAGTACCTGGAAGCTGGACTCACTGCGACTCGCTCGCTTCACTTCTTTCTCAAACTGCATTTGCAGGCTGCGAGCGTTCGGCAGTCCGGTCATCGGATCTGTAAGAGCGTAGTTCTCTGTTACCGCGTGCTCGAGCGATCGGCAAATGGCGTCCGCCGCGATGCGCGAAACGGTCTCAAGCAAACGCAGGTGCTCATCTTCGTACGCCGAGAGTTCGGTCGAGTAAAGCGAGAGGGCACCGATCAAACGATCGTCCGCAAGCAGCGGGATCGAAGCCATCGAAAGATACTCGTCGTCCGGAACAACACCGATCGTTTCGAAGTCTTCAAACGAATCGACGCTTCCCGATGCTTTCCTATCTTTCAGAACTCGTCCGGTTGCACCCTCGCCTACATTTATCCGACGGTTAAAAAGGACGTCGCGATTCAAGCCGTGGACATGAGCCGCGGTGGCAAACTTTTGTGAGTCGTCGAGTAGGTAAACGATCGAGGTATCGAACGGTACGAGTTCGAGGATCTTATAAGTAAAGAGTGGGAGGATCTCGTCCAGATCAAGCTCCGAGCTGAAGTCTCTCGCCAGTGAATACAAGGTGAAGACCTCGCGATTCGCACGCTTGATCTGCTCGACATAGTTCGGACTCGCGCCGTCGTCGATCACGTCGGAAACACTCACCGCATCTCTGTCTATGTCATACGTAAGTTGCTGTGCCTCGACTTCCGCTTCGAAGATCTTTAAGTTTCTCAGGAACAGATCGACGATTCGCGGATCGAACTGCGATCCTGCACGAGAGCGCAGGAAGTTGCAGGCTTCGTCGCGAGATACCGCCGCACGATAAGGTCGAGCACTGCGTAGCGTGTCGTACGAATCAGCGACCGAGAGAATGCGGGCAGTCAGCGGGATGTTGCTGCCACGCAGCCCTTCCGGATACCCCGTGCCGTTCCAAAACTCGTGATGATATTTCACGGTCGGGACGACGGGATACCGGTAACCCACTTTCTCAAGTATTGAAGCACCGACGAGAGCGTGGGTTTTTGTTTTCTCCATCTCGGCGGGCGTTAGCCTCCCCGGCTTATTAAGGATGTGGTCGGGTACTGCGAGCTTTCCGATGTCGTGTAGAAGAGCGCCGGTGCGGAGTGCGCTGATCTCATCTTCAGCCAACCCGAGTATGTTTCCGATCCCAACCGCAAAGATCTGCGTTCGACGGACATGACCTATGCCCATCTGATCGCGAGCATCGATCGCGGTCGCGAGAGCCTCGACCGTGGCGAGATGGATCCTGCTCGCTTCGCTGATCAGTTTTGTCTGGATCTCGACCTGGCGGACGTGAAACTTGTAAGCAAGATCTCCGGCCACCGCCACCGGAACCAAAACGAGTCCGAGCTCAATTCCGAAGTGTTTGAAGATCGCGTAAAGGAAGATCGTCGCGATAAAGCTGACCGCATACGTCAGTGAATTCCACGGGTTGGAAGTCCGTTGGTCCGCTGCGATACCCTCCGGGTTCGCCTTTGGTTTCAGCAGGTAGTCGAGCGCCGTCCGCTGTGCGAAATGCGTCGCAACCATCGCGCAACTCGCCATTAGCATCTGTCCCGGAATGCGGATCGAGCCAAGTACAATGTCACCGGCCGACGCGAAATACTGAAACGTGATGTAGAACGCTACCGCCGAGAAGAACGTGGCTAAGGTGTCAGCCGCGACTCTCTGTACGAGCTTCTCGCGGTTGGTTGTCGAGACGCTGTAGCGTGCGAGTGACGCACAACCTCCAACTAGAACACCGCCCGAGAGGCCGAGCCAGATAACACCCCAGAAGGCGAAGATGTCGGCCGCCGAAAACTTAACCGATGTACCGGGTAGACGCACTTCGTATCGGCTAATAAGCATCGAAACGAAGAGCGCCGCAAGAAGAACGGATATATGAGAGAACGAGGGTGCGAGAACGAGTATCTCGAAGAGACATGCCACAACCGCCACGCCGGCCGCTATCAGTGCGCCGTACCAGAGTAGCTTTGACTGCCACGAATTTTGGGGTGAACTAAAACTTCGCATTTCGTGTGCACAGGTTGTCGGGCTCCGAAGAGCCACTTTCTCGCAGGGGACTATACAACCGTCATGCCAAAGTCATATCATTGTGTTTACTGAGCTAGCCCGGCCAATTAACACATAACCAGACGCTCCTCCGTTCAGTTTGAATGTTCAGAATGACCGAACTTTTTCAAAATGACAGACAGCTTTGGAAACGCGGGTTAGTGTGTCTCGCTCTTATCGCGATCCTCGTCTTTGTCGGTCAGGCGCAGGACCGCGATGACGTGATCAAGATCGACACTGACCTTGCGTCGTTTGAAGTAACGGTTGTCGATAAGAACGGCAGGCCGGTTCGAAACCTTAAGGAAGACGAGTTTCGGATTTACGAAGATGGCGTCGAGCGGAAGATCGATTTTTTCCAGCCACTGACGAAGAATGAAAAGGACCGACCCCTGTCGGTCGTTTTTGCGCTCGACGTTTCCGGAAGCATGACCGAAGCGGAGATCGAGCGTCTGCGTTCGGGAATGCAGAGTTTTATTGCCCGGTTGGCGGATTACGATTCTTACTTTGCGGTCGTGAGCTTTGCGATGAATGTCCGAACGCTTCAGTCCTTCACTAATCGCAAAGAGAAGCTCGAGAAGTCGTTCGACAGACTCGTCCGCGATCAGGATGGACTTTCAACTCACGCTTATGACGCCGTCGATGAGGCCGTGCGACTGATCGCTCGGAAGGCCCCGAAGGTGATTCGCAACCGGATTCCGAAGCGAGCGGTGATCGTGGTCAGTGACGGTTTTCCGGTTGGCGATGTCGTTTCGCCGCGAACATTGATCGAACGCGCGAACGACGCCGAGACGAGCGTTTATTCGGTGATATTGCCGTCATATTCTAGATTGCAGATCGACAAGCGGCCGGTCATGACACCGCTCGAAGCAAGCGGGTTGATCGAACGAACGGGCGGCAAGAGCTTTTATGCTACGGATAAATCATTCAACGCACTCTTCGAAGCCCTCGCGGAAGAGATAACTGCCTCGTATGCGATCGCATTCTATCCGGATAAGGGGACTTTATCTGCAGCGAAGGAACGCCACGTGACAATTCGTTCGAAGAGCGGATTTGTTGTGAGACAAAACAGGACCGGTTATGAAGTGAAATGACGGTCCTGCGTCAATAGCGGTCGTCCTCGTAGTCGTAAGATTCGTAATCCTCCTCTTCGTCGGCATCCGACTCGGTTTCTTCGTAAAGGTCCATCTCGATCGGGTCCAGCCCCACGATCACCAACTGCGCACCACACTCATCACAACTCACTCGGTCACCTTGCTCCGATTCGGTACTTACGTAGATCTCCTCGTCACACTCGGGACAGATGGATGTCGGCATTTTTTGTTTCTCCGAAAATCAAATAGATTTATTGAGCGGGCTCGGTGGCAGATGAAGTACAGCAGTCTTCTTCTTCGATGCGCCGTTCGTACGTATCACTGCGTTTCCTGAAATTCTATTGATTCCGGTTTCGATTTACAATTTTCTCGATGCAATTTCCCTTTAAGCTTAGACACGATGCCGACACGGACGTCGCCGGCTTCGGTACCAACGCCGTCGACTTCCTGATCCAGGTACCGCACTACCCCGAGTTCAATTCAAAAGTTGAACTCACCCGGTACACGCAAGCCGCGGGTGGAGAGATCGCGACGACAATGGTCGGGTTGCGACGGCTCGGACTCACCGCGTCATACATCGGCAGGTTCGGGACTGATGCCGCGGGCGACATCGGATTTGCTTCCCTTCGCGACGAGGGCGTCGATCTGCGATTCGCGGAGCGTGTCGACGGAGCCGACACACAGATCGCGTTTATCGTGATCGATGAACGAAGCGGCGAGCGGACGGTTATCTGGAAACGCGATTCTAAGCTTTGGTACACGGAGGACGAAGCTCCACTTGAAGCGATCACCGGTGCGAAGGTTCTGCACATCACGCCGCACGATACCCGCGCATGTATTCGTTTGGCGCAGGCGGCTCGTGAACAGGGAACGATCGTCTCGATGGATGTCGACAACGTGGTGGACGGCATCGAGGAGCTGCTCGGTTTAGTCGATGTGATCGTCGCGTGTGCCGACTTTCCTTCAAGACTTCTCGGCATCTCTGACAAGCGGACGGCTCTAACCGAGATGCATCGTCGGTTCGGATCTGGCGTAGTCGGGCTCACCCTCGGCGAGACCGGCTCTCTTTTGCTCTGCGACGGAGAGTTTATTGAAACTCCCGGATTCGAAGTTCCGGGCGGTTGCAAGGACACGACCGGTGCGGGCGACTCGTTCCGCGTAGGGTTGCTTTACGGGCTGATCACCGGTGAGTCGGTTGAAGAAAGCGCTCGGATGGCAAATGCGGTCGCGGCGTTGAAATGCCGGGCAGTCGGTGCCCGGACCGCTCTTCCGCGTCGGGACGAGCTCGACTCCCTTCTCAAATAAATATTCGTAGACAAGCGTTTAACCTTGTTTTAACATAGACAGGGTCAGAACTCCTCCCGAACGCCGAAGTTCTATTCTTTTCAACTCCTCCGTAGTACCCATCTTTCCTCCCGCACCCCCGTGCACTATGGATTCCAAGATCGGTTTGATCATCCAGTTAAATGGAGTGATCCTCATTACCGTCCTGTCACTTTGCCTTCGCCGTTCACTCAAGCTCCAGTCGCTCAAATACTGGACGATGGCATGGCTGTGTCTTTCGTTCGCGCTTATCTGCCTGCGCCTTGCGTTCAGCTACGACGAGTACTCGGCATTCCTCTTCACCTACTTTTTTCTCGGCGAATACATCTTCGGATTCATGTTGATCGCCGGATGCCAGAGCCTGCCGGCGAACGAATCGGCAAAGCCGCGTTCCGAACTATTCATCATTCCCTTCGTGCTCGTGGCCCTCGCGTTGCCGCAAGTCATTACTGACTTTGACGACGCTTTCGCGATCCACGCACTCATTCAAGCGTCGCTGTATGCGACGGCACTCGTCTTCATCCGACGTGCACGCCAGGCCACGTTCGGATGGCACGTGATGCACGTGTCGCTCATTTTTCTCGCACTCGATTTTCTTCTCTACTCCATCGTCTACTACGCTCGGACATTCACCGGATTATCCACCGACTTCCTCGTCTACAACTCCGTCGCCGATCTCGTGCTGCAAACCGCTCTCGGTTTCGGCATGGTGATAACGCTTCTCGAACAGGTACTCCGCGAGGTAGAAGACACGAACACCGAATTGCGTTCAACGCAAAAGCAACTCGAGGCTCTTGTCCATACCGACCCGCTGACCGCAGCGTTCAATCGCCACGCCTTCTATGGCTTCATGCGTAAACAGGGCGAGTCGGAAGGGGATTCGACCGGATGCGTGGGCTTCTTTGATATCGACGACTTGAAAGCCATCAATGATTGCTTTGGTCATACTGCCGGCGACATGGTCATTCGTACTGTCGTGCGTGCGATACGTGAACTTATCCGGGCGGAAGACTTGATCTATCGATGGGGCGGCGACGAGTTTTTCGTGATCATGGTGAGCATGGATGCACAGATGGCGGAGGACCGGATGGCCAGGCTCGACTCAATATTGCGCGATGTCTATGTCGATCACATCCCCGAACCGATAAGCATCGGCGTCTCATGGGGCTTTATGGATTACGCCGATCCGGACGACCTCGAAGCCGCCATCAAGTCGGCGGACTCGATGATGTATCGCCGGAAGCAGCTAAGAAAAATGGCGAAGCCGACCACCGTAGAGATCGTTCCTCCGCCATCTGATAATCCCGCGATCGATTTCGCGTCTTGAGTTCTACAGTTTGTCGTTAAAGAAACCGACGACGAGCGCCCATGCGTCGCGGGCGGCTGTCTCGTCGTAAACCTCGGGCCGCGTGTTGTTGAAGAACGCGTGGTCCGCGTCGTATTTGACGCTCTGCACCGGCAGTTCGTGTCGCTCCGTGATGTCTTCAAGGTGCGCGACTTTCTCCGGATTGATCCACGCGTCCCGAGTCCCGGAAATGAAGATCGTCGGTGTTGTGAGTTTTTTCAAAACCTCTTCATCAGGCAGGTCACCGTAGAACGGCGCGGCAGCACTAAAACCCTCGAGATCGCACGCGGCTCGGAGCGCGTACGTACCGCCCATGCAGTAACCGGTGATGCCGAAATGCGTGAGACCGAACTTCTCGGATGCTGCGGCGATGCAATTCTTTATCGTGTCGAGACCGTCTTCGATCTTCAGATCCTGCATCATCCGACCGGCGTCTTCGCTGTTCGTCGCCACTTTCCCGCGATAGAGATCCGGGGCGATCGCGATAAATCCCTCGTCCGCCCACCGATCGGCGATGTCCTTTATGTGATCGTTCAGTCCCCACCATTCCTGAATTACTACGACCGCCTTTTTGTCGGCGACGTTCGGCGCGGAGACGTACGCAGTAGTCGAACCGTTCGCGGTATCGAACGACAAACTTTCTGTTGCCATGAAAGAAATATCCTCCCGATGAATTGTCTAATGAAGAAAGTATAGACAACGGTCGAAAGGATCGGTAGTCGGGTTACCAAGCTGAGCGCATTAACCGCGTCTGCTCTGCGGGCTTCGCGAGCTCTGCGTGAAAATAAGCTTCGAAAATGTCGACAGATAATCTCACGCGAAGCTTGCAAAGCCCGCAAAGAAGACGAGCTCGTGTGCGAGGCTGGCGCCTTGGTGCGAAGTCCTGCGATCAAAAAAACCTAACTGTATATCCGAACCTCACACCCCGACCGATCTCCGGAACCAGGTCCTTGATAAACGAAACGTGGTTTCTGTAGAGACGGTCGGTCAGGTTGTACGCGTTCACCGTAAAGATGTGCGCCGCGTGCTGACCGCCGATCGTGTAGGACGCTGCGACGTTCACGATGCCGTAGCCTGCCGTCGGAGTTTCGAGAGGGGCTACTTTGTCCTGGTCGGATACGAACACCGCCTCGGGACGCACGCTCAGATTCTTGTAACGCAGATCCAGACCGAGCCGCGCACGAAAAGGCGGGATTCGCGGAAGATCAATACCTTCGTCGACCAGTTTCGCGCGAACGTAATCGAGACTTAGAAGTCCTACAACGTATTGGTTAAAGGTCGCCTCGCCGTTGAACTCCGCACCGAAGTACGACGCATTTGCCTGCTCATAACGAGCGACCGGTAGACCGTCCATCGTATCGACCCGGCCATCGCCATCCACATCCTGATAATTAAGAAACACAAAGTTGTCGATGCGATAGTAGTAGGTGTCGGCGGTAAGTTTGATCCGGTTCGACTGATGACGCAGCGAGAAATCGAGACCGTTCGATCGCTCGGTCACAAGATCCGGATTACCGATCTCGAACGTAATGTTCCCGATGTGCGGACCGTTGTTATAAAGCTCCTCAAGCGCCGGCGAACGGAACGAGTGAGTGTAGTTCGCGATAAACGCACCGCCCTTCCAAAGCGACACGTTCACGCCACCACCGCCCGAAAATCCGGTGAAGCTTCGGTCGCGGAGATCGCCATTCTCAGGGTTGTAACTGTTATGCTCGACCCGTCCGCCGAATTGAAACTTCACGCGGTCGAAGTTTAGCTCCTCCAGACCAAATGCGGAGAAAGAGTTGTGATCGATCTTCCCCTGGATCAACTGCTCTTCACCATTGACCTCATAGTCGCGACTAAATCCTTCGAAACCAAAACGTCCCGTAAGACTCCCGCGCTTCGCCTGCTCGAACAGCGACCGGTAGGAGAATGTCTTGTTGTCGAAAGTCGTGCCGACGTTATCGATGTCGTCGACTCGTTCGATCTCTTTATGCCGGTAGTCCGTGTAATCGAAGTTGTACTGAATGCCGCTGATGAAATTATTCGTAAGGTCTCGAAAGCCGCCGGCGATTCGCGCATTGTGACGACGGGCGCGGATGTCAATGTCCTCGTCGACAGTTGGGAGTTCACCCAGCTCAGTAGCCGGTTCTTCGAAGAGCGCCGCGAACGGAATGCCGTAACGACGAACGTCATATCCGTAGGTTCCCCCGACGTACGCCTTCGTCCCGTAGTAGCCGCCGCCGAGGGACAACGAGTTCGAACGCGTCGCTGAATTCGGGATAACACCGATCGGAGTGTCGAAATCACCGGTCCGCTGCGCACTTGCGTTCCCGCGAATGAGCCACTTGTTGAATCCGTATTCAAGACCGCCCGACCCACCGGCCTGCTTGTCCGCAGTTCCTCCGACGCCCGTGAAAAAACCGCGGACACCATCGTGTGCTTCGTCCTCATGATGCCCGATGACGTTAACGACACCGCCGAGCGCGTTGCTGCCGTAAAGCAAAGTTCCCGGACCTTTGACGACCTCGATCCGTTCGGCACTCAACGCATCGACCGTCTCGCCATGATCACCGGACTGAGATCCAACCGATCCACTTCGAACGCCGTCCTGCAACACCAACACGCGATCACCGTCAAACCCACGGATAACGGGTCGCGACGATCCCGGTCCGAAACTTCGTTTCGCGACGCCCGTCTCGCTTTCGAGAACCTCTCCGAGCGAGGTCGCCGCTCGTTCCGTTATCTTCGTCGACCCAACCGAGTTCACCGATTGGAACGACTCGAACACCGACTGCTCAGTGCCCGAAGCCGTGACGGTCACTTGTTCTTTTATCGATGCGATCGCGAGTTGAAAGTCGAACTTCAGGTCTGCACCGGCCGTCACCTCGATAGCCTTGCTGGAATCCTGAAAGCCCTCCATATGGACAAGCAATGTGTAACGTCCCGGAGGAACATTGTCGAACTTGTACGTGCCGTCGTCGCCGGTCTGAACCGTACGCTTCAACTGCATCAGGTGAACCTGAGCGTCATGAAGTACCGAAGAGTCGGTAAGCGAAACTGTGCCGGAAACGGTCGCCGTTCCTTGTGCCAGGGAGAACCCGGCTCCGAATATCAAAAATACAAAACCAAAGAAAAGTTTTTTCATCATCTCCATCCAAAAGATCTCGCGGTCCAATGACCGTCAAAAACCGAAGCGTTAAAAGTCGAATCGGTCATCACCTTAAGTGACGACAAGCCGATTTATTCCGACGTGCGATCGGTTACTAGACTTTTGGAGGGTGAAAGAGTGGGTCGGGCGGACGGAA